>JAILPU010000142.1 GCA_024699395.1 Lachnospiraceae bacterium
TGAAGGTCTTTACCTTTATGACATCAAGCTTTTTATTGAGCTGCTTTTCAATCTGCTCAATGGTTCTTTCGTCTCCCCTTGATACTATGGTCATAATACTGGTGTTGGGATCGCAGGTCTCACCCACAGCAAGGGAATCTATATTAAAGCATCTTCTTGAAAAGAGACCGGCAACCTTACAAAGAACACCGGACCTGTTCTCAACAAGAACAGAGTATATTCTTTTTTTCATGAAGCTCTCCTTTCTTATACCATATCGTAGGGATCTACGATACATTCAAGCAATACCGACTCGTCCTTTTCAAGAAATTCATCGATGACGCTCTCGGCATTTTTCATATTCTCAAGACGAAGGAATTTGAGATCGTATGCCGCTGACAGTTTGGAAAGATCCGGGCTTCCGGACAAATCCACGATTGAATAATTGTCTTTGTATTTATAATGCTGGTATTCACGAACCATACCAAGATAATTGTTCTTAAGTACTATTATCTTAACATTTGCGCCGTGCTGTCTCATGGTGGCAAGTTCGCACATGGACATCTGGAAGGAACCGTCACCGCAGACAGCCACCACCTGCTTTTCGGGGCAGGCAAGTTTAACACCCATGGCCGCGGGAATGGAATAACCCATTGTACCCATACCGCCGCTGGTAAGGAATCTTCCTTCTTTTACTATGTGATGGGCACATGACCAGATCTGATTCTGTCCCACATCCGCAACATATACAGCATCATCTTTCATTTTCTCGGAAAGAGTTCTTATAAATACCTCGGGATCCACGAAATCGGGATTGGGATGTCTCTTTACCGCAAATGTAACCTTATATTCATTAAGGGTTTTAAGCCACTCACTGCAGTCGTTTTGGAAATCCTCCTGAAGGATATCCTCGAAAATAGCCTTTACATCACCAACAAGAGGAATGCTGGGGCCTGCATTTTTACCGATCTCCGCAGGATCCACATCTATATGAACAAGCACCTTGTCTCTGGTGATAAGGTCAGGCTGACTTACAGCTCTGTCTGCCACTCTCGCACCCACCATTATAAGAAGATCCGATTCATTCATGGCCTTGTTGGCATAGGGCTTACCGTTATTTCCCACCATTCCGAAATAAAGAGGATGTTCAGTGGGCATGGCAGATATTCCCATCATAGTGGAAACCACGGGAATATTGTGTTTTTCAACAAATTCCCTTATTATCTCTCTTGCCTGTCCCAGAATTACTCCTCCCCCAAGACAGATAATGGGCTTTTTAGCCTTCTCCAACTCTTTAATAACCTTTTTGATCTGGACCGCATGGCCCTTTACCGTAGGCTTATATGTACGCATATTTACGGATTCGGGATATTTAAAGTTCTTAACCTGAGCATTCTGAATATCGATGGGCACATCAATAAGAACAGGTCCCTTTCTTCCCGTATTTGCAATATGAAAAGCGTCCTTAAAGATTCTGGGAATCTCGTTTGCATCCTTAACAAGGTAGCTGTATTTAACAAAAGATTCCACAGCTCCTGTTATATCCGCTTCCTGGAATACATCGGAACCAAGGAGAGAACTATTAACCTGGCCTGTTATACATACAAGGGGGATACTGTCGGCAAATGCCGTTGCAATACCTGTTATCACATTGGTAGCGCCGGGACCGCTGGTAACAGCGCAGACTCCCGGTCTGTCCGTAAGTCTTGCCACACCGCTTGCGGCATGGGCTGCGTTCTGCTCGGTTCTCACAAGAACGGTTTTAATATCACTTGACAATATAGAATTATAAAAAGGACAGATAGCAACGCCGGGATAGCCGAAAACATATTTTACATTTTCAGCCTCAAGGCATTTAATCATTGCATCGGCACCTATCATAATAACACCTCGCTTAATTTTCTTCACATAATCTTTGTGCGACTTTTACTGCTTCCGCAGCATCCTTGGAATAACCGTCGGCACCAATCTCCACCGCATAATCATTGGTGATAACGGCTCCCCCTATCATAGTTTTGATATCAAGCCCTCTCTTTTTCACCTCATCCACAACCCCGCGCATATTCTGCATTGTAGTTGTCATAAGAGCGGAAAGAGCTATGATTTTCGCATTGTTTTTAACCGCCGCGTCAATAATAACATCTTTGGTCACATCCTTACCCATGTCTATCACTTCAAAACCGTTGTTTTTAAGCATAAGAGCCACAAGGTTTTTGCCGATATCATGGATATCTCCTTCCACGGTGGCTATTACCACCACAGGCTTTTTACCCGAATCTCCCTCTTTTAAAAGTAAGGGCTCCAGGTATTCGATGGCAGCCTTCATGGATTCGGCTCCCGCTATAAGCTGGGGAAGGAAGAATTTGCCTTTATCAAAAAAATCTCCCACATCGGCTATGGCCTTAAGAAGTATTTCATTAAGAATATATTCCGGAGTAAGCCCTGCATCAAGACATTTTTGAACCAAGGAGGGACTCATTTTGGTATTGCCTTTTATAACCGATTTATAAAGTTCGTCTGTGGCAATCTTTGCTGGATCCGCCACAGTCTGTTCACCTGTTTTGACCGAATCGGTCTTTGATTCTTCAAGTCTCTGGACATATTCTATATATCTTATGTCTGCGTTTGCTTTGCCAAGAAGAAGGTCCGTGGCAAAAGCACTCTTTACAAGAAGTTCCTGACAGGGATTTGCGATGGCCATGGTAAGCCCCGCTTTAATAGCCAAATCAAGAAATGCAGCATTTATATGCATTCTGTCAGGCATACCGAAGGATATGTTGGAGAGGCCGCAAATTGTGGCAAATCCGTTTTCCTTACAGTATCTTATGGTCTCAAGGGTCATATTACCTGCCTGGGGATTGACTCCTATGGTGGAGACAAGTCCGTCCACCACTATATCTTCCTTACGCATTCCCAGCTCAAGAGCTCTGTTATATATTGTATTGATTATACGCTTCTTTTCATCAAGATCCTTGGGAAGTCCTTCATCAGACAGGGGAAGAAGTATGAAGGCGGCACCGTATTTTTTAACAATAGGTAAAAGCTTCTCAAACTTCTCGGTTTCAAGGGAGACGGAATTAACAAGCGCCCTTCCGGGATAGCGTCTTAATGCAGCTTCCAAAACATTGACAAAACTGCTGTCCAAAGAAAGAGGAAGGCTTGTGGTCTGGGTAACTTCATCCACAACCCGAAGCATCATCTCCTTCTCATCTATGCCGCTCATACCCATATTTACATCCAGGACACCGCTTCCTGCGTTTTCCTGCTCCTGGGCAAAATCAAGGACCATGGAGGTATCGGAATTTCTAAGCGCCTCCTGAAGTTTCTTTTTACCTGTGGGATTAATTCTTTCACCCACGATAATAAAGGGATCGAAAAGCTTATATTTAAGAGTCTGACGCTCGCTGCAAAGATACCTTTCGCCATCGGGTCTTCTGGGCACCGTTACAGTTTCTCTGCCGTATTTTTCCTTAAGTTTTCTTATATATTCCGGGTCTGTTCCGCAACATCCGCCTATAATATGTGCTCCCTTATCAATAAGTGCTTTGGCTTCTTCCACAAATTCGGGAGCATCCATGTCATAATAGGTTTCATTATTGTCATTAACCTTGGGAAGACCTGCGTTGGGCTTTGCTATTATGGGTATCTTAGTGACTCCGCACATCTTTTCCACAATTTCAGCCATGGCAAGAGGTCCCGTGGAACAGTTAACACCCACGGCACAGGCGCCTAAGTTTTCCAACACGATGGCAGCGGTTTCGGCATCGGTTCCGAAAAGTGTTCTTCCATCCTTTTCAAAGGTAAGGGTCACCATCACCGGAAGTTCACAGACTTCCTTTGCGGCAATAAGAGCCGCTCTGCACTCCTGAAGGCTCATCATGGTCTCCACGATTAAAAGATCGCAGCCGTTTAAATCAAGGAGTTTAATCTGCTCCTTGTAAACATCCACCAGTTCTTCAAATTCCATATTGCCCACGGGTTTAAGGCTTCTCCCCGTCATGGAAATATCCCCGGCAACCAGTACCTCTTTACCGGATTCTTTCACAGCCTTTTTGGAAATTGCCACCAGACTTTCAATTAAAGACGGCATCTCGTTATAGAGCCCGTACTCCTCCAATTTAATACGGTTGGCGGTAAAGGTGGGGGCATAGATAATATCGGAGCCCGCTTCTATATATTTTTTTTGAAGGTCAAGCATTATATCCGGGTGACAGACGATCCACTTTTCGGGGCACACACCCGCAGGCATTCCTGCTTTAACAAGGTTAGAACCGGTGGCTCCGTCAAGATAAATAAGACCTTGGGATATAAGTTTTTCAAAATCAAATTTTGTCATAATCTATTCCAATATTAACCAAATTTCCTGTTTATCAAAAAACAGTAAGGAAACTCCGCTCGCAGAGTTTCCTTACTATTTTAACACAATATTCCCAAACAAGTAAAGAATTAGTCTTCTACTGTTTCGGTCTCAAAATACTCGGTTTTTAAGCTGTTTATTACATAACCGAATTCTGATTCAGCCTTCTCAACAACAGCTTCACCTTCACCTACAAGCTTTAATGCGCTGTTAGTCTTAGCTTCATCGGCATTCAATGTCTCCATGCCTTCCTTGTAATCATCATCAAGCCATACTTCATAGATATCAAAAGCTACATTAATCTTTCCGTCATCTGCGTTTTCAATGGTTTTTGCATATGCAACATCCCATACCATTTCACCGTCACCAAGGGAATAATTTAACTTCTGATCCTTGTAAACAAGCCATTCAGGTGTTGAAGCCTTACTAAGATCCTCATCTTTAACCTCAAGTCCGAAATAATTTTTGCAGATTGCATTAACAGTATCAAGGCTGATTGCACTGTAATCCTCACTGTCTACAGAGCAAGTTGTAACATCCCAATCTTCATATGCGTGGTAAGGCCACCATGCTTTTTTAGCACAAAACTCCATAATCTTAGCGTAATCAACATTTGAAGAATCGTAATTCATATCGGTTCTTGCAAAAAGGAATCCGGTAAACAAAGAATTAAGCTTAATTTCCTCGTCTGTAGCGTTTCCCTTAACTTTGTCGGCATCTTCCGATCCTTCTTCCAAAGCTTCGTCAACTACCTCTTCCGAAACTTCCTGCTCGCTTGTTTCCTCTTCAACCACAACAGATGCCATTTCCACATCGGGCTGTGAAACAACCTGTGAGCTTTCCTGTACATCTTTCTTCTGTTCACATCCTGCAAGAGAAGCCATCATTGCGGCTGCAGTAAGAACACAAAGACTCTTTTTTGCGATACTTCCTTTAAAATTCTTTTTCATAATTATCTTGCCTTTCATTTGTAAGGTTTGATCTTATTCCATTTTTTTGAGATTTTGCAATATTCAGTTTTTAAAAATGTACTACATACAGTCGATAACGGATTCGGGATTCTCAAGGTTTTCACCGCACTTAACGCTTACGCCGTTTTCCATATTGGTGTATACCTTGTAGTAATAATCGCTGCCCTCATGGGTGGTTTTGAAGGTTATGGAATAACAGGTATATTCTGAAACATCCAAATCCGAAAGCACATCACCGCCTGAAATCCAAAATGTGTAACTGCTGTTTTCAACACCGTAATCACATTCGTCTGATTTCTTAATGCCTACGCAGGCGCCTCTTTCCTCATCAAAAATGTGTTCTCCCTCAAAGCTTTCAAAAACTTTATCAAGAGTGGGATCCACATATTCAAGCTCTTCTTCCACATCCGAAGGAACCTCATATCCGTCTCCCAGTGCTTCAGCAAGACAACAAGCAAGATAATAAGTTCTTTTTTTGGTCATCAACATACTGTCTAAATCTTCCAGATAAGGTTGAAGTGTGCCGCCTAAAGCCATCTCACCTGCTTCCTTTGCGGTGGCTTCTTTTCTCTTAACCCATTCCCTCTGACCGGTGATAAGATTGTCCTTATTCTTGTCACTTACCACCTCTGTAAGCTTGTTCCAAATGATATTGAGCTCATTGTCCCAAAGTTCAAAACAATCACCCATGGTAAGGTTCATCTGGGTTTGAGAAGCGTCCTCGTCAAGTTGTTCCAATAACGTATCGGATTCGGCTTCTGTTTTTTCCATTTCAGCCTTAACATCAAACGTAGAGACCGTTACATCAGTTTGTTCAATGTCTGATTCAACTGTACTTTCATTTTCTACTTCAGAGCTATCCGCATTACTTGTCTCCTCATCGGCCAAGGTTTCAATAATATCGTTTCCGGCTGATTCAGTCTTGTTTTCCTTCTGACTTTGGCATCCGGTTAAGGAAGCAAATACCATAACTCCCACCAGTGCAACAATAAGTTTTCTTTTCATAATCATCACTCCTCGTATAATATATTTCAGATACATTAATTGTACCTTGATAACTTAATAAAATTTGTTCAATAGACTTA
>JAILPU010000155.1 GCA_024699395.1 Lachnospiraceae bacterium
TTAAATCTATCACGATTTCAGCCGGCTCTTCATCTTTATCCTTGCGCCTTTTTTGATACAAAGTGTAATAGGAACTTGCACTTAATATCGCAGGGCCGCTCACTCCGAAATGAGTAAAAAGCATCTCCCCCAGTTCCGTGTAAAGAGTTTTTCCCTTAGCTTGGAGGGTAACAGTTACATTCTTAAGGGAAAGACCCATAAGGGACTTAACCCAGCTTTCACTACACCTTAATGGTACAAGGGCAGGCACGCACTCCGTCACTTTGTGGCCGAAATTTGCTGCCATTTTAAATCCGTCTCCCGTGGAACCCGTAAGGGGATAGGACAGACCTCCGGTACATATAATCACCGAATCGTAGGGGATAAATTTACCTTTTACAATCACTCCCGTGACTCTGTTTTCCTCATCGATTTTAATATCGGATACCGGTGTGTTTAAATTTAGTGTTATTTTCAGTTTTTTAAAAAGATTTGCAAAAACATTTATTACGTCGCTGGCATGATCGCTTTCGGGAAAAACTCTCTTTCCTCTCTCAACTTTGAGTTTTAGGCCGTTTGATGTCATAAGGTCCATAACGTCCCTATTGTCGAAGGCATCAAAAGCGCTGTACATAAATTTCGGATTTGAACATATATTTTGAAAAAACGCATCAATATCTGCATCATTTGTAAGATTGCAGCGTCCTTTTCCGGTTATGTATACTTTTTTGCCAAGCTTTTCGTTTTTTTCATAGAGGGTGACCTTGCTGCCGGCCTTGGCCGCCGTTACCGCAGCCATCATGCCGGCGGCACCGCCGCCTATAACGCACACATTCATATTTAAGGATATTCCTCCCCATCTTTGGAGGAATCGTCCTCTCTTCTCAGGGAATAATTTAAAATAGGTTCATCGTCGATAAAATTAATCTCATCATTAAGGTAAACCTGATAATTGCTCCAGGTCTCCTCCAACATTCTAAGACTCTGTTTAACTTCTCTGGGCTTCTTTAAGCACATGGCCACCACAAGGGCGTTTATAACACTTAAAGGTGCCACGAGGGAGTCAACTATGGATACCATATCGCTTCTTGCTATAAGATTAAGGCTTGAATAAATACACATGGGTGAACTTACGGAATCGGTAATGGCGATGACCTGAGCTTTCCTGTCGTTAGCAAACTCCATGGCCTTTAAGGTTCTCATGGAATATCTGGGAAAGCTTATTCCGATAAAGCAGTCATTTTCGTTAATGCGAAGCATCTGCTCGAAAGTTTCCGAAATACTGGTGGTATTTAGTAAAATCACATTTCCCCTCATCATATTGAGATAGAAATGAAGGAAAGCCGCAAGGGGTTCATTGCTTCGAAGTCCCATAATATATACATGTTCCGCCTCTATTATGGTCTTAACACAGGCCTCAAAAGCCTGGGGATCCAGATTGTCCATGGTATCCCTGATTTTATCGATATCGGCGGAAAGAACGCTTGTAAGGATCTCCGACTGAGTGCTTTTTCCGTACTTGGCTCCCACTCTCTGTACGCCGTTAAGTTTGCTCTTAATGCAATCTTCTAAAGCTTTCTGGAATTCGGGATATCCCTTATATCCCAAAAAGGAAGCAAATCTCACAACCGTGGATTCGCTTATACCCGTTGTATCTCCTAAGCGTTTTGCCGTCATAAACACAGCCTGATCGTAGTGTTCATTGATGTAATCGGCCAAAACCTTATGGCCTTTACTCATTTTGGGATACTTCTCATCTATTACATTCAAAACGTCATACTGACTGTTTACCATCTTGTCTCACTTTCGGGAAGGAATTTAACAACTGTTATTTTATACAGAAAAAACTTTATATGCATTCTCCAACATCTCGCAGGTCTCAAGGTCCGTAAGATCGTAATCCCCGGTAAGGCTCATGCAGGCCGCTCCGTGAATACACATCCACATTTTCATAAAAAGACTGCCGGGATCCTTAACACCTTGAACTCTTGCAAGATTTATCTCATATACCACGTTCTGAGCCTTGCCGTTCAACAGTTCATAAAGGCTTTTTCCCCTTCTGTTCTCGTTGATAAACAAAAGCTTAAACAGATTCCTCTCATCTTTCGCAAAGGCTATGTAAGCCATGCCCAGATTCACAAAGGGAGCCTTTCCCGTTTTGGGATAAAGGGTGTAATAATCGTTAAAATACTCCACCGCCTTTTCGAAAACCGCATCGCACAAATCGTCCATATTTTTAAAAACCCTGAAAATAGGTTGTGTGGAGCATCCTGCTTGATTTGCAACCTTTCTTGCAGTTACGTTCTCAAATCCCTCTTCTTTCGCCATCATAAAGGCTGTTTCCAATATATCGTCTATGGTAACCGATTCTTTTCTGGCCATCCCGCACCTCTCATTATATATCTTTCAATCAGTTTCAATATAAAATGCCGCATGCGGCACTTAAATCTCGCACTGTTTCATTATGCAAGAATTATATTACGCATAAACACGTATCCGTAACATAGCGTTATTTGTTACCCGTGAAATCGCAAAGCAATTCCCTGTGCGGCAAATAAAACACAGTTGTTATTTTAACGATATTTTAATTAAATGTCAACCCAACCCAAAATGAATGCCGTAATAAATACATTACACAAAAGCTACACATCCATACAGTCGTGTTTTTTGCATAGTAGGTTGCAACGCATTTTCCTATGCACTGCAAACATCACTATGCTCGTAAAGACCTCGCTAAGTGATTTTGCATGGCTCGCACTATGCTCGACAGTACCTCGCTAAGTGCTCTGCACAAAAAAACGGCAGAGGAAAATTTCCTCTGCCGTTTTTATTCAATGATTAAACAGGATAAGCTCCGTTTTTGGTATCTGCCTGAGCGACATCAACCTTTTTCTGCTGTGCCTGACGATACTTGAAGTAGTCAACAGCAACCTGAGGGAACAATGCATAGGAAAGCACGTCCTCTTCCTGCTGTTTCCATTCCTTCATCTCTTCCTCGATCTTAGCAAGCTCGGGCTCTGTATGTCCTGTAGCTTCTGCGGAACGAGCTGTGGATCTCTTCTCGCCGGGGATAACCTTGTCGATAACTTCCTTGTTCATAGGCTTAACGGTCTGACCGTAGTTACCGCGGAGAAGATCCTTGAACTCACCGGTAGCCATCTTGTATCTCTCACCGTAAAGCACATTGAAGATAGCCTGTGTACCAACAATCTGAGAAGAAGGTGTAACAAGAGGTGGCTCACCGCAGTCCTTACGTACGCGGGGGATCTCCTCGAGAACGTCACGATACTTGTCCTCAGCCTTCTGCTCTTTAAGCTGTGAAACCATGTTGGAAAGCATACCGCCGGGAACCTGGTAAAGAAGAGTCTTGATGTTTACGCCAAGAACCTTTGTGGACATAAGTCCGCTGTTAAGGCACTCTTCTCTGTAGGGAGCAAAGTAATCAGCAATCTCAGCAAGGAGATTCTGATCAAAGCCGGTATCATATTCGGTACCTCTGAAGGTCTCAACCATAACCTCTGTAGCGGGCTGTGATGTTCCGAGAGCGAAGGGGCTCATAGCGGTATCGATAACGTCAACACCTGCCTCAACAGCCTTAAGGTATGTCATTGAAGCAACACCTGAGGTGTAGTGTGTATGAAGCTGGATAGGAAGCTTGGTGTTCTCTTTAAGAGTCTTAACAAGCTCTGCAGCCTTGTAGGGAACAAGAAGTCCGGCCATATCCTTGATACAGATGGAATCAGCACCCATCTCCTCAATGTCCTTAGCCATCTTTGCCCAATACTCAAGAGTGTAAGCATCACCGAGAGTATATGAAAGAGCAACCTGAGCCTCACCGCGGCCCTCCTGCTTCTTGATCTTGTTGGTAGCATCAACTGCAGCCTGAAGGTTTCTGATATCGTTAAGGCAGTCGAAGATACGGATAACATCAATACCGTTAGCGATAGACTTCTCAA
>JAILPU010000159.1 GCA_024699395.1 Lachnospiraceae bacterium
CATGTTAATTTAATCCGGTGATATCAATGAATGATACCTGCAGGTGTTTTCATTGCATTAACCATATTACGCTGCTGTATTCTCGCCAATCTTGGTGAGGGCTTTTTTGACAGCGGGAATATTAATCACAATAAGTGTTACGATACCTTCTATGAGAATGTAGGAGTAGTTGTACACAATGGGGTAGATTGCTGCCAGATTTTTGGGGAAGGTATCGGGCATGTAATCCATCCAGTAAATATATCCGCCTATGGTGTGGAAGAGACCGCGAAGGAAGATTGCAAAGATGTAACCTATTACAAGGCCGTTTTTCTTCTTATACCAGAGTCCTGAAATACCAAGAGCCGTAAACGCGAAGAAATAATCGCAGCAGGTCTGGAAAGGAGTAAGAAAGTAATTTGCGCCTGTCTGCATAAACTGAAGCAGGCTGTAGGCAAAGGCTGTTATAAGTCCGATTTTAGCTCCATATATGTAACCTACGTAGCATATGAAAAACATGGAGAAAAGGGTGATGCTGCCTCCCATGGGCATCTCAAATTTGATAAATGAAGTGACAAAGGCAAGGGCAAGAGAGATACCTGCAAAAGCTAACTGCTTTGTTTTGGAATCTTTGACAGATTGTTTTCCCGAAGCAATAAGACCTGCGACTATCAGCGCAATAACCATAAAGATTACCAGGATATAGTACCCTGTTTTGGTGAGCTCATAATAGTTACCCCATTCGGGATCTGAAATGTAATTAATGAAACTGGACATAAAAAAACCTCCTTTTTTAGGAGGGGCGCGCGCATAAAGCCTGTAATATCAGGCTTACCTTGTTCTTCCTTACGCCGGCATTATCCGTAGCAAGTTATGAGGGTTTAGAGTATAAAACTCAATCTCAGCCAACGCTCCCCTAGTACATTTTATTTTTGGTTTTAAAACCGCAAACTTTATTATAGCAACAAACCGTAATCAAATCAACGTAAATTTGAAATCAATGCAGAAATAAGAAAAAGCAGAAACAATCAATACATAAATGTGATTGGTGACCGGCGCCCAAAAAATTACATAAATGTGATTGGTGACCGGCGCCCAAAAAATACATAAATGTGATTGGTGACCGCGCCCAAAAAGATTGTCGTAAAATGTGATTTCAGTACAGGATTGCAGTTTTTACGGTGAAATTATCGCAACCAGCTTTCTGAAAAAACAAATAAAAAATTGAAAATAAATTGAATATTTGTTAAAATGGAAGCGTCGGAGGTAGATATGAATTTATTTGCTGTAATGACGGTAATCTGCATGGCAGAACTGTTCGTATATATTGTAATGAATCCCCATAAGGTTGATACGGAACCCATAACAATCCTTATAAGCGGGATAATGGCCTGTCTTGGCCAGTATATGATAACAGCCACTTCTGTTACGGAAGTGATGTATATAGGTAACTCTCTTTATTACGCGGGCTCTTTGGCCTGCGCTATTGCCATGATAAAAGGCGTGGCGTACATATATGACATAAAACTGAACAGGCTGGCGTTTACTTCTTTTGAAGTATTTGCATCGGTGATAATGCTGCTTGTGATGACATCACCCTACAATAAACTGTTTTACAAATCCTTTCAGCCTGTGAAATTCGGAAGATATTGGGCACTTGATATAACAGCGGGGCCATGTCATTATTTTGTATATATTTTTGTGGCTGTTGTTTGCGGAAATATTGTCCATATGCTGGTGTGGGGAGCTATGAAGAAAAAGCAGATTCCCAAAAAGTCCACCATGCTTCTCGCAGCTATCCCCGTGATATGCTTTATAAACGTATGTGTTCAGAATTTTGTTTTCAATTTCCCCTATTACTATTTTCCTTTGTTTTTTCCGGTGTTCGGATTGTTCTTTATACTGATTTTTTATTTGGGATCCATTTATGATATGTCCAATAACCTTATAAGGGTTTATGAACAGCGTTTAGGTTACGGATATCTGAGTTTTGACACAAAGCTTAGATATATGGGTTGCAGCGCCATTGCATACAGATTTATTCCCGAACTTGCCAACATGCGTCTTGATGAAAAAATTAAGGATGCGGAATCACCTCTGTTAATCCAGATATTGGAGGAACTTGACGGTTGGGATGAGTCCTGTGCCAGAGAGCATGTCTACGAGGAGGACGACTTCTACGTGGAGTGCACCATAAGACGTTTGGAGCGGGGAAGACGTACAATGGGATATCTTGTGGAGCTCCATGACGACACAAGAGACCAGCAGCAGATTAAAGAGGTGGAGAAAGCCAAGGCTTTGGCCGACAAGGCAAACAGAAGTAAGACTGCATATCTCAACACTGTATCCCACGAGATAAGAACACCCATGAATGCTATTGTGGGTATGACAGATCTTCTCCTTCAGGATGAGCATACAAGAAAGCAGGAGAGGTATCTTAATACTATCAAAAATTCAGGCGAAGCTCTGGTTATGATGGTAAATGATATGCTGGATCTTTCCAAGATTGAAGCCGGCAAGATGAACATCGAAGAGAATGTTTACAACATTCGCGATATGATAAGCGATGTGATAATGCTTATTTTGGAGAGAATAGGTTCCAAAAACATAGAGGTGGAGCCTGTTGTGGATGATAAGATACCCACACTTTTGTACGGAGACGGAGTAAGACTCAGACAGGTCCTTATCAATCTCATGAACAATGCGGTAAAATATACCGAGAAGGGCTTCATCAAAGTTTTGATAAATGCGGGAGAGCGCGTGGAAGACAAACTCCCCATAACCTTCGTGGTCATGGATTCCGGAATGGGCATTAAGAGTGACGATCTGGCTAAGTTGGGTGAGGCTTTCCTTCGTGTCGATCTTGATAAGAATCATCACGTGGAGGGTACCGGTCTTGGTTTAAGCATATCCAAGAATTTCATCGAGCTTATGGGCGGACACCTTATGGTCAACAGCCGCTACGGAGAGGGAAGCGAATTCTACTTTACGGTGGATCAGAAGATTGTGCCCGATGACGGTGTAAACGAAGTCAAAGAGGGCGATGTGATGTTTGAACACGGCATCACCAGCGTTAACTTCAAGGCTCCCAAGGCGCATATACTGGTGGTTGACGATACCGAGTTTAACCATTATGTCCTTGAGGAGATGTTAAAGCCTTTGGAAGTAAATATGGATTCCGCATATTCCGGCGAAGAGGCTTTGAAGCTTGTAAACTGTAACAGATACGATCTTATCCTTATGGACTATGTTATGCCCCATATGAACGGCGTTGAGACCACTTGCAGGATAAGGATGTTATCGAGAGAAAAGAGCATGTTTGAGGGCGATTATTATGAGAAGTTGCCTATTATCGCTCTTACCGGAGATGTATCCGACAGTGTATTCAAAGAATTTGACAACAACGGTATAAACGGATTTATAGAAAAACCTGTCAGCATCAATAAGATCAAGGCAATCCTTTTGGGATGGATCCCGGCTGAAAAGATAGAGTACAGCGGGGTGATGTGATTTGGAAAATGATTTTGCCGCTAACAGAATAATACGTGATATCTCCGATTATATATTTG
>JAILPU010000052.1 GCA_024699395.1 Lachnospiraceae bacterium
TACGGGAATTAAACCTACCAATGGTGAGTATATTACCATCCCCGACAGGAAGGATGCTATCCGTTACGCCATTGAAAACGGAAGGGAAGGGGACATTGTGCTTCTATGCGGAAAGGGACATGAGGATTATCAGGAAATTAAGGGAGTGAAATATCCCATGGACGAGCGTGTGCTTATTAAGGAGATACTTGCCGAAGGTTCCGGAAACTAAGGTATTATTCCATAGCAGATAAGGTGTTGAGGCAGTATTAGGTTCATATGATTACAGTGGTTTTGAGATTTGTGTAAGTGGATTTGATTATTTAAGAATATAAATTGCCGAACAAAGGGAGAATTTGTTTGTACGCTGATGTTTATATTGATATTTCGCATAAGGCGCTGGACAGGGTGTTTCAATATCGAATTCCTGACAGTTTGAAGGATGAGGTTAGGCCCGGAACGCCGGTAAGGGTTAATTTTGGAAAGGGTAATAAGATTGTTAACGCATATTGCGTGGGATTAAGTGAACACACCGATTATCCGGAGGATAAGATTAAGGATATTCTGGGGGTTAACGAAAGAGGTGTTTCCGCTTTTGACAAGACCATCGAACTTGCTGCATGGATGCAGGAGGAATATGGTTCGACGTTTATTAAATGCCTTAACACCGTGATGCCCGCAAAGGCTGTTGTGAAACCCCGTAAAAAGCAGATGATTATCCTTAACGTGGGAAAAGATGAAGCATACGACCATCTTGCCCTGTGTATCAAAAAAAAGCATACCGCCAAGGAACGGCTTCTTCGGGAACTTATCGTTAATATAAAACTGGACAAAGAGTTGGTGGTGCAGAAACTTCTGGTATCCGCATCTGCCATTACATCACTCAAGAATTCCGGCATTATACGAATCGAAGAATATGACGGAACATCCGGTGAGAGTGTTGATACCAATCAAAAATCATATATTGTTGATTCCTCGGATAATGATTCATCGGTTAATAACTCATTGGATAATGATTTTTCCAATAATGATTCATCGGTTAATAACTCATTGGATAATGATTTTTCCAATAATGATTCATCGGTTAATAACTCATTGGATAATGATTTTTCCAATAATTATTCATTGATTAATAACTCATCGAATAATGCTTCTTCGATTAGTGAGTTTAGCTACAGTAGTAATCAACCTGTATCTTTGAACTATAAACAGAAAATATCATTAAACCACGGACAACCCGTATATTGCCCCAATGAACAGCAAATATCTCTGAGTCATGAACAGCAAATATCCCCGAGTCATGAACAGCAAATATCCCCGAGTCATAATCAGCAAATATCCCCGAATCATGATCAGCAAATATCCCTGACACATGACCAGAGATTTATTGTAAACGATATTTTGTCCGATTATGACAAGGGCATACTTAAACCTGCTCTTATCCACGGAATCACAGGTAGCGGAAAGACTCTTTGCTATATAGAGCTGTGTCTTGAGATGGTGAAGCGGGGGAAGGCATGTATTGTGCTTATTCCTGAGATTGCCCTTACTTATCAGACACTGATGCGCTTTTATAAAGCCTTTAATGAGAGGGTAAGCGTTATTAACTCAACTCTTTCAAAGGGTGAGATATATGAAAGATGTGAAAAGGCAAGGGCAGGGCTTATAGATGTTATAATAGGTCCCAGAAGTGCTTTGTTTACGCCTTTTAATGATATAGGACTTATTATAATCGACGAGGAGCATGAGACCAGCTACAAGTCCGACATGGCTCCCAAATATAATGCCAAAGATGTGGCCAAAAAGATTGCGGACCTTCACAAAGCGAAGGTGGTTTTTGGAAGCGCCACACCGTCCCTTGATTCCTATCTTCACGTCGTAAGAAACGAATACAAGCTTTATGAGCTTCTTGAGCGCCCCACGGGAGGAGAACTCCCTGACGTTTATGTGGTTGATATGAGAGAGGAATTGAAAAACGGGAACCGTTCCATGTTTTCCGAGCCTCTCGATTGCCTTATTAAAGATAGACTATTAAAAAAAGAACAGATTATGCTTTTCCTTAACAGAAGAGGATATGTGGGTTTTGTTTCCTGCAGAAGTTGCGGAAAAGTTATTAAATGCCCCCATTGCGATGTGTCCCTTACAAAGCATATTACCGGGAAAATGATCTGTCATTATTGCGGATATACGGAAAATGTACCCAACGTGTGCCCCGATTGCGGTTCACGCTACATCGGAGGCTTTAAGGCCGGGACACAGCAGATAGAGGAAAAACTTAAGGAGCGTTACCCCGGGGTAAGGGTGCTTCGAATGGATAAGGATACCACCGCTAAAAAAGGAGAAATGACCAAGATTCTTTCTTCCTTTGCAGACAAGGAGGCGGATATACTGGTGGGAACCCAGATGATAGTGAAAGGTCATGATTTCCCCAATGTTACCCTTGTGGGGATTCTGGCGGCAGACATGTCTTTGGGAGTTAATGATTACTCCGCGGCGGAGAGAACCTTCGATCTTTTGTGCCAAGCTGTGGGAAGAGCCGGAAGAGGAACTAAAAAAGGTGAAGCCCTGATTCAGACCTACGACCCGGACCATTATGCCATAGTGGCCTCCGCAAAGCAGGATTATAAAAGCTTTTTTAAAGAGGAAGCGGCATACAGAGAACTCTGTGAGTACCCGCCGTATGTGCATTTGCTGGGGGTTCAGCTCTTGGGCAGAGACGATGAACGGACAAAAGCACTTGCGAACGACTTGGCATGCATGGTAAAGTTTAAGGTGAGGGTTAAGGTCCTTGGACCTTCTTCTTGTATGATTGGCAAGATAAACGATATTTACAGGTATGTTTTTTATATAAAATCAAAGGAGTCTGAACTCATTAACCTTTCGAGAAAATTGGTTGAGGAAAGAATGAAAGGATCGAAGGAAAATGTTTCGGTATTTTTCGATCTTGACCCCACAGGCTCTTTGTAGGAGGATTTATGGCTATCAGAAATATAAGGGAAATCGGGGATCCGGTTCTTAATAAGAAATGTAAAGAAGTCACTGAGATGACCCAGAGAATAAGGGATCTTATCGGTGATATGTTCGATACAATGTATGAAGCAAACGGTGTGGGTTTAGCAGCTCCACAGGTTGGTATTTTAAAAAGAATCGTTGTTATTGATACCACGGGTGAGGATCCGTTGGTACTCATTAATCCCAGGATTGTGGAATCCGATGGAGAGCAGACCGGTCTTGAGGGATGCCTTTCCGTTCCCGGTAAGAGCGGTAATGTCACGAGACCCAATCATGTTAAGGCCGTATACCTTGATGAAAACATGAACGAATGTGAGATTGAAGGAGAGGAGCTCCTTGCAAGAGCCATCTGCCATGAACTCGATCACCTTGAGGGTGAATTGTATGTGGACAAGGTTGAGGGCAACCTTATGGACAATTCCGAGATACAGGAGACAGAAGAGGGGTAAACCTCGGATATATAATATCAGAGAATATATTAACGACGGTACAGAAATAGCATACAGTAATCAATAGGCAGCAACATAAAAAGGGAGAGCATAAATAATGAAGCTTATATTTATGGGGACTCCGGATTTTGCCAAGGGGGCATTATCCGCGATTCTTGATGCAGGTCATGAAGTGGTCTGTGTAGTCACCCAGCCGGATAAGCCCAAGGGGAGAAGTTCAACACTTGTACCTTCCCCGGTTAAGGAGCTGGCTTTAAAAAAGAATATCGAAGTATTTCAGCCTGCGAGGATTAAAACACCACAGGCTATTGCTTATTTAAAAAGCTTTGAAGCGGATATATTCGTAGTGGCGGCCTTCGGGCAGATTCTTTCCAAGGAAATCCTTGAAATGCCCAAGTACGGCTGCGTCAATATTCATGCATCCCTACTTCCGGGATACAGAGGCGCGTCTCCCATTCAAAGGGTGATTTTGGACGGGGAAAAGCAGACCGGCATAACCATAATGAAAATGGACGAAGGACTTGATACCGGAGATATCCTTCTTCAGAAATCAATGCCCATCTGGGACACGGATACCTTTGAATCCCTTCACGACAAGCTTATGGAGCTGGGAAAAGAGTGTATCACAGAAGCTCTTCCCCTTATTGAAAAAAATCAGCTCACCCCCATAAAACAGGACGACTCAAAGTCCACCTATGCCCAACTTATCACCAAGAGCATGGGACTTATTGATTTTGACAAAGATGCAATTGAAATAGACAGGCAGATAAGAGCATTTACCCCCTGGCCCAGCGCCTTTACCTATTTTAACGGTAAAAAACTGAAAATATGGCGTGCCGTTTATGCTCCCGACAAGGAAGTATGCCTTGAACCCGGTGAGAGCGGATACGGACCCGAGTATGAAAATATGGTAGTTGCCATTCAGGATAAGAGGAGCAAGATAACCTCCGGCCAGATAGTGGAGGTGGCTAAGGATTATATAAGGGTTAAATGTAAAAAAGG
>JAILPU010000207.1 GCA_024699395.1 Lachnospiraceae bacterium
CACGTCAATGACCTTTATCCCATTCTTTTGCAGCAGTTCTGTAAATACGCCCTGCCCGGGAATCAGCTTCTGGGAAAATGAGCCGTCATAGATCGCGTTCACACCACAGGATGGACTTCTGGACTGCAAGATTACTACCTCCACCCGGTTATTCCTTACGATCTCCATTGCCTTTTCTGCGCCGGATCGAAACTCCCGATCGACCGAGGTGCCATCCTTTCGGGAAACCACTCCATTTACGATTTCCGCAGGTTCTCTCGGAATCGGTAAGCCGCCTAATACTTCCGGACATACCGAAACCACTTCATGGCCTTCTACAAACTTCCTTACCTTTTCACTGTAGTTGTTTCCGCCGTTGTATTTGCAATTTTCGCCTAATAAGCATGCACTGACTGCGATTCTCATTTCTTGACGACCTTCTTCATATTTGGGCTTCCAGATTTGATTTTTCCACAAAGAGATAGTTTTAACAGCCCTTTTGCTTGATTTTCAAAATCACTGTTTTTAATTGCTTTCACAAGAATAGTCAATGCTCACCTTTTGAAACCTTTTTACACAAACCGGATATCACCTGCTTCCTTTGGTCGGATCGATGATAATGAAAAGAGCAAAAATATAGTTTTATATGCCGCTTTTCGGAATTTTCTTTCCAATTTCAGCCTTATAAATGCCTTTTTGACCATTTTTGTTGTGTTATGATTGCCAGCAATTTGTGAATGCACAGCCTTCAGTACACTTCCCATACCTTCTCCAGCACCTTCCTCAGCCTAGACAGAGAGAGAAACTTGATCTTTGGCGAAACTGAAAAAATACCAGATAAACTGCATGACGCACACCGGAAAGAAAAACCGCCCGCAAAGATTTAGTTAAAAGCATTGCGGATGGTCTTTCCCTCATATTAGCATTATAGGCTGCTCGCATAATATCCCAAGCAACTTCCGGCATACAGCCCTTGTTAGGCCTACGTTCCGTAGCATACTTCGCTTTTTGACCCCGAAGTATCTTGCGAACATCCTCATATGACATATTGAAAGATATGTCTTCAAAGCCTTTATATGGAATTAGTGTCTTCACTTACATTTTCAAAAGATCCAACAGCGTATATTCGCCCTTTCGAAGTTTTGAAATCTCATGATATTTCTTGATTGCTGCCAGTAGTATATCAGGATCCGAGAAATAATCCTTTAAGAAACTGTAAGATTTCACACTTGTCATCTTTAAATCTTCCTTACAGAAATCACTGGGTTTCTTTCCGGACTTCTTAAATTCTTTGTACTTATCCTCATTGAAAATAATCAACATCTCGATCTCTGGAGCCGTGATTACATTGATTACATCCACTTTGTGCTCGTAAGCCTTGCTAAGTTTAAAATTCTCATGTCTGGAATCAAGAATTCTAATAACAGAAATCTTATCCACGAACCCTTTTCTTAAATATTTCTCTTCAAATCGTTTGCCATCTCGACAGCGTATGACCTCTTCTTCCAGCATCTCTTCTCTGGTAAAGATCAGAAGATCATTATCCAGAAGAATATCCATGATGGCATTCTCTGCTGAGCCCTCGCATATGCAGGCCTTGTACTTTGCTAATTCCATAGAGCGCCTCCTACTTAAGCGATTCGGCTATGCTTTTCTTCAACCGCATATACGCTTCATACATAGGAGTTGTTCCCTCCAGGAATCCGCTCTGATATGCATCGCTCTTTTTTATGTCATTCCGTTTCAGAATTGTGGTCAGATTTTCAACTGTGATTCCATTTCTGTTCCTGATCACATAAATACTGTCATTTCTGTCATATTCATCTAACAGTTCAGGATAATGTGTTGAAAAAACCATGGTACCGCCGTACTTATTTAACTTGCTATCCATAAAGAAGCGCATCAATGTCGTTACGATCTCTTTATTAAAGTGGTTTTCCACCTCATCAACGACAAGGTACCCACCCTTTTGCAACACTTCCTGAGCCAGCGTAAACGTGATCATACCCTTTACAGTACCTGAAGACAAATAATTATTCAGCTGAATCGGATCATTCATTACGATCTCTTCTTTCCCCTTAAACTTCAGGCGAATGACTGACTTTTGATCCATCTCGTCAAACTGCAGACTTTCAACTGTCGGATCCAAATAAGAAATAACCTCTGCCGGTATATTATCCGAAAAAGGAAGTACATTGATATTCGTGAATTGCAGCAAATTCACAACCCTCATGTTTTCCCCGGTCTTCTTATTATGTGCGATCATAATACTGACATCATCGGGCAGAAAATCCTCCTGTCCACTTCTTAGCATAACAGGTTCCTTTCCGGAATAATCAAATAGAGCCTTACGAGTAGTCACCTCATCAGCCTGCTTCGACCATAAGTTTTCTGACAGGATTCTATATACGATTCCTTCCGTCTTTGTCTGCCTCGAAGTAATCATGGTTTCAAGACGACATATCTCCTGCTTTGTCTCTGAGTAGAAGAAGATGTTTAAAACTACCTTTGTGCCATATCCCAAAATATCCTTAGTTTCAATGTGATTAATCGGCTCATTATTCAATATCCCCAGCGACAGCAGTATAACTTTTAATACGGATGTCTTTCCTGAAGCGTTAATACCTATAAAGCCATTAGCCGGGTTCAAATATATATTTGAAAACAAGGAATAAAGGATACTTTTCTGGTCTTCTGATACCCTCTGCTGTGCATAAAAGCATATATCAAGCTTTTCCTTAAAGAGCGGTAATCCCTCCGCTGTGATTCTCAGAAGTTTCATGCTAAACACCTCCAAAATAAAAACAGTAATTACGTTAATAAATCCTTTCCACAGTTAGTATACCACCGAATTTCAAAATTATCAACAGATTTTCTGTTTTTATTTTTGCGATTTCAACGGATTCCGGCAAAATATTTAAATGCCGTAATCAATTCAAATACAGAAGGATTTGTGTCTTTATTCTTCCCTTGATCTGTTCCTGTGTCAGCCTCATAGCAGCACCTCCATATACTCACGGATCTTTTTTTCGACGCGAAAAAGCTTTGCATACTCCATGAGCTTGTTAAGATTCCTTTCTTTCATTTTGGCATATGTTTTAAGGGCAGTTTGAAAATCCTGTATTTCAAAACTGCTTCTTGAACGTACCAAATC
>JAILPU010000212.1 GCA_024699395.1 Lachnospiraceae bacterium
ATAAATATATGCGGCTTTGCCCTTATGGGAATAGACAAACAAAAAGCAATCGGAAACAAATGGCGCATCCCCGAGGCAACATTGTTTGTTTCGGCGATTTTGGGAGGAAGTGTCGGCTCAATCCTCGGAATGTATCATTTCAGACATAAGACAAAGCATATCCAATTTGTGGTGGGTATGCCTTTTATCCTTTTTGTACAGATTTTTATCGGAGTGCTGGTAATGAGGGCATTCGCAAAATAACAGTTGGGATTGTAACTATAGATTTGGTATCACAGAGAAAGGAAATGTGTGATGGCGGATTTAACGTTCATCATACAGTGTAAATATGATCAAAGCAGGAATCATCGGTGCAACCGGATATGCCGGCGCCGAGCTTGTGCGTATTTTAAAAAATCATAAGGATGTAGAGATTGTATGGCTTGGTTCAAGATCATACATCGATGAAAAATACAGCAAGGTTTACGGAAATATGTTTAAACTTGTGGATAATATCTGCAAGGACGACGACCTTGTAAAGCTTTCAAAAGAGGCTGATGTTATCTTTACCGCGACACCCCAGGGCTTCCTTGCAGGTGTTCTTACGGATGAGATACTTAAGAATTCCAAGGTTGTGGATCTTTCGGCGGATTACAGGCTTAAGGACGTTTCCGTGTACGAAGAATGGTATAAGATCGAGCACAAGTCACCTCAGTATATTGAGAATGCGGTTTACGGACTCTGCGAGCTTCACAGGGATCTTATAACCGATAGAACAAGACTTGTGGCTAATCCCGGATGCTATACCACCTGTTCCATACTTACTGCTTATCCCCTTGTTAAAGAGGGAATCATCGACCACAAAACTCTGGTTATCGATGCCAAGAGCGGTACCAGCGGAGCGGGAAGAGGCGCAAAGGTTCCCAATCTTTACTGCGAAGTAAATGAGAATATAAAAGCATACGGCGTTTCCAATCACAGACATACTCCTGAGATTGAGCAGGAGCTGTCCCTTGCGGCAAATGAGCCCGTGCTTCTTAATTTCACACCTCACCTTGTTCCTATGAACAGAGGTATTCTTGTGACTGAATATGCCAAACTCAATAAGAAGCCTGACGGTTCGGATTATACTGAGGAAGATATCAGGGCTGCATATGAAAAATATTATGCAGGTGAATATTTTATCCGCCTTCTTTATAAAGGACAGTGCCCCGAGACAAAGTGGGTTGAGGGTTCCAACTATGTGGACATCAATTTTGTCCTTGATAAGAGGACAGGCCGCGTGATCATGATGGGCGCTTTGGACAACCTTGTAAAGGGTGCGGCAGGCCAGGCCGTTCAGAACATGAATCTTTTATTCGGCTTTAAGGAAAACGAAGGGCTCGATTTGGTGCCCTGCTTCCCTTAATTTAGGAAAATGTCATATGTATCGGGGAAATTTACAGCCCGGTACATTCGGAGAGAGCCTGATGGAAAACAATATAACGATACGCCCCATGGTGAGTGAGGATTACGAAGGAGTCAAGGCACTGTGGATGACTATCCACGGCTTCGGTATCAGAAGTATAGACGATTCATTTGAGGGCGTTAACAGATTTTTAAAGAGAAATGAGGGCATAAGCGTAGTTGCCCTTAATGATAAAAATGAGGTTGTGGGTGCTATTCTTTGCGGCCATGACGGAAGGCGCGGATGCCTTTATCATGTTTGCGTGAGAGAGGACTGCAGACTTATGGGCATCGGTAAGAGCATGGTTGTAAGATGCATGAATGCCCTGAAAAATGAAAAAATCAACAAGGTAAGTCTTATAGCCTTTACCCAGAATGATATCGGAAACGCTTTCTGGAACAGAATCGGCTGGACCAAGAGAGAGGATTTAAATTACTACGACTTCACTCTTAACGAAGCCAATATCACAGCATTCAACAGTTGATATTAGCTTCATTCGCATATACACAGTCGGCGCATTGTCAGTGCAATCAATTTGGCAGTTTTAGTTTTTATCACAATAGCGAATAATGCGTTTGCATGGTGGTATTTTATCCGATTCAACAGCGGGTATTGGTAACAATAGCGGAGGATGCTTTTGCATGGCGTTGTTACATCGATTTAACGGTTGATATTAATAAATTACATATACAGAAATCAAGAGGTTATTATGAAAAAAATCGCAGGAGGCGTTACTGCCGCTGCAGGGTTCTATGCAGCAGGCTGTGAGGCCGGTATCAAATATAAAAACAGAATGGATATGGCTCTTGTTTATTCCGACAGTGACTGCGTGGCAGCGGGATGTTTTACATCAAATGTTGTAAAGGCAGCTCCCGTTATCTGGGACAGGAATATTGTTGAAAAGGGTAACAAAGTAAGGGCTGTTGTGGTGAATTCGGGTATCGCCAATGCATGTACAGGACAAGAAGGTATGGATATCTGCGAAGGCACCGCAGCTTATGCGGGAGAGTGCCTGGGAGTCAGCAAAGATTCCGTTTTGGTGGCTTCCACCGGTGTCATTGGAATGCAGATGAATCCGGACAAGCTTAAGAACGGTATCGATATTTTGAAGGATAAGAAAAAACATGACGAGGCTTCCGGTCTTGATGCCGCAAAGGCTATTATGACAACGGATACCGTTCACAAGCAGATTGCGGTTACTTTTGAGATCGGTGGTAAAACCGTTACTCTCGGAGGAATGTGCAAAGGTTCGGGAATGATTCATCCCAATATGTGCACAATGCTGGCCTTTTTGACTTCAGACGTTAATATCACGGATGAGATGGTTAAAAAAGCATTAAAGAGTGCCTGTGATGATTCCTTTAATATGATAAGTGTGGACGGTGACACATCCACCAATGATACCCTTCTTATCATGGCAAATGCCAAGGCAGGCAATCCTGTTATCGATAAAGAGGGTGCCGATTTTGATATATTTATGGAGGCTCTTTTGTATGTAACCCAGACTCTTGCCAAAAAGATGGCGGGAGACGGCGAGGGCGCAACCGCTCTTGTGGAATGTAAGGTTAAAGGAGCCGCTTCCAAACAGGATGCGAGAATTCTTTCCAAGAGCGTTATCTGCTCTTCTCTTACAAAGGCCGCAATCTTCGGCCACGATGCCAACTGGGGAAGAATCCTCTGCGCACTGGGTTATTCCGGAGTGCAGTTCGATCCCAATAAGATTGAGCTTTTCTTTGTGGGTGAAGATAGGAGAGTGTGCCTCTTTGAAAAGGGTGCGCCTGCTTCCTACAGTGAGGAAGAAGCCGGCAGTCTTTTGAGCGGGAAGGAAGTTTATATTGAGGTTGTTATGCACGAGGGCGACGGTGAAGCCTGTGCCTGGGGCTGCGACCTTTCCTACGACTACGTTAAAATTAATGCGGATTACAGATCGTAAAGAAACGGTTTGGCTCAGAAAATACAATACGTTAGGAAAAACGGCGATTACAGATTTTAAAGAAACTGTTTGCCGCGAGATAATACGAGAAAATCCAATATGTTAGAATAAATGCCGATAACAGTTTGTGAAAACAGCTTGCCACAAAAAACGGCAAAATGCATCACGATACGATTAATGCGGATTACAGATCATAAGAAGAGGGTACAAAAGTGGAAGAAAAACAGATGAATGAAATTATGAAAAAGGCAGAGGTTCTCATTGAGGCCCTTCCTTACATACAGCGTTTTAACAGAAAGATAATAGTTGTAAAATACGGCGGAAGCGCCATGAGTAACGAAGAACTTCAGAAGAATGTCATCAAGGACGTTACTCTTTTGAAGCTGGTTGGTTTTAAGCCCATTATAGTTCACGGAGGCGGTAAGGAGATAAGCCGCTGGGTTAACAAAGTGGGTAAGGAAGCACAGTTTGTAAACGGTCTCAGAGTTACCGATGAGGAGACCATGGAGATAGCCGAGATGGTTCTTAACAGGGTAAATAAAAGCCTTGTTTCCATGGTTAACGAGTTAGGGGTTAAGGCTGTGGGTATCAGCGGTAAAGACGGCGGTCTTTTAAATGTTACCAAGAAGTATTCCGACGGAGCGGATATCGGTTTTGTGGGAGATGTTAAGGAAGTTAACGCAAAGGTTCTCTATAATCTTCTGGACAACGATTTCCTTCCCATTGTGGCTCCTGTGGGCTTCGATGATAATTTTGACACATACAACATAAATGCCGATGATGCAGCATGTGCCATAGCCAAGGCTGTGGGGGCCGACAAGCTTGTATTCCTTACAGACGTTGAGGGACTTTATAAGGACTTTAACGACAAGTCTTCCTTTATTGCAAGGATTACCGCTTCGGATGCGGACAACCTTATCGACAGCGGTATAATCGGCGGCGGAATGCTTCCCAAGCTTAACAACTGTACCAGTGCTGTCAAGAACGGCGTTAACAGGGTGCATATCCTTGACGGAAGAGTTCCTCATTGTCTTCTCCTTGAGATTTTCACCAAGGACGGCGTAGGTACGGCAATAACCAAAGACGATGATTTTATAGAGAAATAAAACGGATAATCAGAGGTGACCGGGATGAATATGACAGAATATATAGATCAGGCCGAAAAAGATCTTCTCCACACATATAACCGTTATCAGATAGTTCTTGAGAAGGGTGACGGCGTTAATCTTTATGATATAAACGGCAAAAAATATCTGGACTTTGTCGGGGGCATTGCTGTTTTTGCTCTGGGATACAATAACAAAGAGTATAACGATGCTCTTAAGGACCAGATAGACAAGCTTATCCATACTTCCAATTATTATTACAATGTTCCTGCCATAGAGGCTGCAAGACTTGTAAAAAAAGCTTCCGGAATGGACAGGGTATTTTTCACCAATTCAGGAGCTGAGGCTGTTGAGGGTGCCATTAAGGCTGCAAGAAAATATGCCTATAACAAGGATCACAAGACGGACCATGAGATAATCGCCATGGAGCATTCTTTCCACGGACGTACCATGGGAGCTTTATCCGTAACCGGTAATCCCAAGTATCGTGAAGCTTTTGAGCCCATGATCGGCAATATCCGTTTTGCCGAATACAATAATATCGATTCGGTCAAGGCGCTTATAAATGACAAGACCTGCGCCATTATAATGGAAACCGTTCAGGGTGAAGGCGGTCTTATCCCTGCTAAGGAAGAGTTTTTAAAAGAGGTAAGAGCTCTTTGCGACGAGAAGGACATCCTTCTTATCCTTGACGAGATTCAGTGCGGTATGGGAAGAACAGGCTATATGTTTGCATGGCAGCGCTATGGAGTTAAGCCTGATATCATGACTTCTGCAAAGGCTTTGGGTTGCGGCGTTCCCGTGGGAGCATTTATGATGACAGAAAAGGTAGCCGAGAATTCCCTTGTGGCAGGGGACCACGGAACCACTTACGGCGGCAATCCTCTGGCATGTCGTGCTGCCCAAAAAGTTCTTGATTTATTTGAAAAGAACCATATAATAGAACATGTGAGAGAGCTGACTCCCTATCTTGAGGGCGAGCTTGACAAATTGGTTGCCGAATATGATTGTATAATCGAGAGACGCGGTTCGGGATTTATGCAGGGTCTTGTATTTGACAGACCGGTGGCTCCCGTTATCAACAAAGCTCTTGAAGAAGGTCTTTTTACCATTAACGCAGGCCCCAATATTTTGAGACTTGTACCTCCTCTTGTTATCACCAAAGATGATATTGATGAAATGATAAAGATAGTCAGGAAAGCACTCGCAAGTTTATAGTTTTCGGATTGCAAGGTGCTACAAGTAATATGCATATGCATACTAAGATATTGAGAACGGCGACAGTGATCATACTTGCCGTCGTTGTTTATTTGGGGAGTTTTGCTTCCATAAAAAATATTAATATGAAGGGGCATGAGCCTATTTTTTCCAAGGATAAGGAGACTCTTTACTTCTGGTATACCGATGATTCTCTTACGGATTATATCAATGCCTGTGC
>JAILPU010000019.1 GCA_024699395.1 Lachnospiraceae bacterium
GGATTCCTTGGACAACAATGTGATTGTTTCCGGATTTCCTGCAATATTCCCGACACCCTTGTAGTTGATCACATACCACCGGGTACCGGCAAAATTCAAGGTTTGCATCTCATCCGCCGGTCGGGTGATACAATAGTCCAGAAAATCGGATTTTGTGGCTATGTTTTTTAAAGGCTTTTGATGAAGCTTTGGAATATCAATAAGTAACGGTCTCGAAGAAAAATCAGATCCTTCTTCATAAATGACTTCAGCCAACAGATAGACTTTCCATGAAGTATCATAGTCACCCGGAAGCTCAAATGTAGCGATACCGGTATTGTCGTAGAAATCCGTTTCCGGTTTTAAATGACCATAATACAGAATTTTGGCCCCGATTTCATTGTATTTTTTATCTGTAATGAAAATACTCAGTGTATCCAAATGGATCGAACACTTGTATGGCACGGATATCGTATTATACCAGCGGTTGATATCGCCGTTTAGATCAACTGCAATATCATCTGTGGCGAAGGTGATTTTCATTTCTGTATCTTCACATTTTTGAGGAGCACGAAGGATTCCGTCATATGAACTGTCCTTACCGCCGTCGACAGCAGATACGAAGAGAATATCCTTTTTCTCCATTTCAAAAGCAGGGCGAACTCCGTATGAGGCACTGCTTTCATCATGTACAGAGGCACCTTCTGCAACTATAATGCCGTTGCCTTGGACAAAAGCAGCTTTATCTGATTCAAGCCCCGGCGTTCGTAACCACCAGCTTGCTTTATTCTCTTGGGGATTTAAAGTATCTGTCAAAAGAAGATCATCATTTAGCATATTTGCCTCTTCAACAGACAGGGGCCAGAAAGGAGCATTTGCCACACCGGGGCCACTGATGTTATTGGCTTTATATGTTTCGGCGCCGTAATTATCGCTGTAACCGTTAAGGTCTACCGGCTTGATATATCTTACTTCATTGAAGGAAAAACGTTCTTCAACCCGGCTCATAAGCGATTTCAGGTTGCTTGTGCTGTAATAATTGTCTTGTCTGTCATTCGAAGCATAACTGCCATAGGTGATGATATTGTCTGAAATAAATGTGATTGTATCCGAGGAGGATAGTATTCCGTCATTTTCATATCCTATAACCCTCCAGGAAGCGTAGGCATTATTACCCATGTGCACCCTTGCAGCCTTACCTGTGTTACAGTTTTTTCTAAGTACCTCAGAACCCAATTGTATATTTTGGGTCACGGTTTCCGGTGATTCGGCATTTGCCGTAATCTGTTGATCGGGTATGATAAAACTCAGTGCGCACAGCACTATGCCAAGTATTTGGGTAAGCTTTCTTGCCGGTTGGGTTCTCATGGTCTTTTTTTCCTCCATATCTGCTAATACAGTAAATGACCTTATGTGTTATTGCTCTTACAATTATAAACTAAAACTTCGCAAACTGAAATGCCAAACATTATTGGCTTATTGCCCTTGACAACAGACAGTTAGGTGAGTATAACTATAAATGTTAGGAAAGGCTAACACGAAAGGGATTATTATGTCAACACTTAAGGATGCGGCGGTAGGCCGGACATTTATTATAAAAAAAGTTAACGGAGAAGGCGCCATCAGAAGGCGCATTATGGATATGGGGCTCACCAAAGGCACAAAGGTTTTGGTTAGAAAAGTGGCGCCTCTTGGAGATCCCATAGAGATAACGGTAAGAGGGTATGAGCTCACCATAAGAAAAGCGGATGCGGATATCGTGGAAGTTGAGCCCTACAAAGAATAGGGGGGCATAGTAAACACAAAGGTGTGAATGCCCCATGGAAGAAAGCTTTACGGAGGAAATATATTGGGTATAAGGATTGCGCTTGCGGGTAACCCCAACAGCGGAAAAACAACTCTTTTTAATACACTTACAGGTTCCAATCAGTTTGTGGGAAACTGGGCCGGCGTGACGGTGGAGAAAAAGGTGGGGAAGCTTAAGGACCACGAGGATGTGGAGATCATAGACCTTCCCGGAATCTACTCCCTGTCCCCTTATACACTTGAGGAAGTGGTGGCAAGAAATTTTCTCATAGATGAGGAGCCTGACGTAATTTTAAATATTGTGGACGGAACCAACCTGGAGAGAAATCTCTATCTTACCACCCAGCTTATCGAGCTGGGAATTCCCGTGGTTATAGCCATCAACATGATGGATGTGGTGCGCAAGAAAGGGGACAGCCTTAAGACGGAGGAACTATCCAAAAAGCTGGGCTGCACAATAGTTGAGATATCCGCACTTAAGAGTGAGATGACTCTTGAGGCGGCTACCATGGCCATCGAGGCAGCCAGAAAAGAAATAAGGGTTCCCATGCATTCCTTCAGCGGACCGGTGGAGCACGCTCTGGCTCATATTGAGGAGGCGGTGGTTCATGATTTCCCGGAGGACAAGCAAAGGTGGTATTCCATCAAGATTTTCGAGCGGGACAAAAAGGTGTACGAACGACTTAAGATTGCTCCCGAAAAGCTTGCCCATATTGAAAAAGATATAGCCCGTGCCGAGCAGGAGATGGATGATGATGCGGAAAGCATTATCACCAACGAGCGGTACAATTACGTATGCGATATTTTAAAAGGCATATATATCAAAAAAAATGCGGGGAAATTATCGGCTTCCGACCAAATAGACCGCATCGTAACCGGAAGGATAACAGGTCTTCCCGTGTTTGCTCTTATCATGTTTTTGATTTATTGGATCTCCATGGTGGGAGTGGGGGCAACCATGACCAACTGGGCTAATAACAGGCTTTTTGGCGAAGGTTTTTGGGCTTTCGGCAAATGGGTTCCCGGCATCCCTGTAATGGCTGAGTCCTTGCTTGACAGTCTTAAAGTTAACGAAGTGATTAAGAGCCTTGTTATAGACGGAATCATCTCCGGAGTGGGGGCGGTTCTTGGATTTTTGCCCCAGATGTTTGTGCTGTTTTTCATGCTGGCTTTTGTGGAAGCAACGGGTTACATGGCAAGAGTGGCTTTTGTTTTGGACAGGATTTTCAGGAAGTTCGGTCTCTCGGGAAAGAGCTTTATCCCTATCCTTATAGGCACAGGTTGCGGTGTTCCCGGCATCATGTCCTCCAGAACAATAGAAAATGAAATGGACAGACGTATGACCATTATGACCACCACCTTTATACCCTGCGGGGCAAAGGTTCCTTTTATTGCCATGATTGCGGGAAGTGTTTTCGGCGGCAGTCCATGGGTGTCCACGGGGGCTTATTTTATCGGAGTTACAGCCATTATCACCTCCGGAATTATTTTGAAAAAAACAAAGCGTTTCGCGTCTAAACCCACACCCTTTGTTATGGAGCTTCCGGCATATCACTGGCCCGACATCCCCAACGTGCTCTACAGCGCATGGGACAGGGCATGGAGTTTTGTTAAAAAAGCAGGGACGGTTATACTTCTCTCTGCTGTTATCATATGGTTCCTCTCCAGGTTTGGCTTCAGGGGAGGAAGCTTTGGATTCTTAGCGGAAGATGAGATTGGAAAGAGTATTCTCGCCCGCATAGGAAGCGTGATTTCCGTAATATTTATCCCGCTTGGTTGGGGCAACTGGCAGTCGACGGTGGGAACCATCACCGGACTTGCGGCCAAGGAAAATATTGTCAGCACTTTGGGTGTTCTGTATGGTCCCAAGACCCAAGGCATTGCCGGCGCCTTTACAAAGGCTTCCGGTATGAGCTTCCTTATCTTCAATCTTTTGTGTGCGCCCTGCTTTGCTGCTATGAGCGCCATAAAGAGCGAGATGAACAGTGCAAAGTGGACTGCTTTCGCTATAGGGTACGAGTGCTTTTATGCCTATGTGGTTTCCTTTGTGGTATACCAGCTTATGAGAATGGCAGAGGGACAGAAAAATGCAATCGGCATAGTGCTGTCCGCAGTCTGCATCATAGTATCCGGCTGGCTGATTCTTCGTAAGGGTACTACCGTGACGGAGTAAAATATAGAGGTAAGTATGGAGTGGCTTTTGGATAATTACGGAAATATAATCGTATGTATGATTGTAGGGGCGGTTGTTACAGGGGCCCTTCTTTCTGTTTTGCATGACAGAAAGAACAGAAAATGCGGCTGCTCTCAGGGTTGTGCCAACTGTCCCGCGAGCAAAAATAATTGTTGTAAAAAGTCAGGTTCATAGTTTATAATTCATTTCGAAAAATTTTGACAACGACTTTGGGAGGATACAACATGTTATTTACAAAGATGCAGGGCTGTGGAAATGATTATATTTATATAGACACCAACAAAGAGGGTCGCCCCGAAGGGGATCTTAAGGCATTTATAAAAAGAGTATCCGACAGGCATTTTGGCGTGGGAGGAGACGGCGTTATCTTTATCAACACTCTTGACGGTAAAGAGGCTGATTTTGAGATGGAGATGTATAATGCCGACGGTTCCTATTCAGAGATGTGCGGCAACGGCATAAGATGTGTTGCCAAGTATGTGTACGATAAAGGTCTCACCGACAAAAAGGATTTAAGAATCATGAGCGGCGGCCGCGTAAGGTTTATTGAGCTTACCACAGAAAACGATAAGGTTAAAAAGGTTAGAGTAAATATGGGAGCTCCCATATTGGAGCCTGCACAGATTCCCGTTTCCGTTGAGGATAAAAAGATTGCAGAAAGTGACAAGATTGTCAGCTTACCCATAACTGTTTTAAACAAAGAATACAAGATTACCTGCGTATCCATGGGTAATCCCCACGCTGTTATTTTACTGGATGAGAGTGAGGATCTTGATAACTTTGATATCAACGGCATAGGTCCCAAGTTTGAGTTCAATCCCTTCTTCCCCAAGGGAGTTAATGCGGAATTTGTTAAGATTGATGACAAAAACAATGTTCACATGAGAGTGTGGGAGCGAGGCACCGGAGAAACTCTCGCCTGCGGAACGGGATGTTGCGCAACGGCTGTTGCATGTGTACTTAACGGCCTCACCAAGGACCATGTTACCGTTCATGTACTCGGGGGAGAGATTGAGATCGAATGGGATCATGACAAAAATGTCATTTTCATGACCGGACCCGCTGAGATAGTTTTTGACGGAGAAATTTAAAAATTGATTTAAAAAATAGTATTGACAAGTGATAAAAAGGGTGATATCTTTTCCTCATTAAGACAAAGGCGTCTTGGTTCAACCAAGGCGTCTCTTTTTTTTACATTTTAAAAATCTAAAAAAGGAGGAATTTGGCATGTGTTCCATCATCGGTCTTAAAGGACATAGCATTGATGAAAAAGCATTACTTAAAGCATTGGAAAAAACTCATACGAGGGGACCGGATGCCAATAGACTCATAAATACAGGCAATAATCTTTTGGGGTTTAACAGACTTTCCATTATGGGACTCACTCCTGAGGGAATGCAGCCCTTTGTGGTTAGGGGAAATGAAACGGTTGCGGAGAGCGACCTTAACAAAACCGACGACAACATATACGGATCCGAAAACGATGATATCGTATGTGTCTGCAACGGTGAGATTTACGGCTTCAGAAAACTAAAAGACGTGCTGATTGAAAAGGGATACAAGTTTAAGAGTGATTCTGACTGCGAGATTCTCCCCTGTCTCTACAAAGAGTACGGCACTTCAATGTTTGAGATGCTGGATGCGGAATTCGCAATGATTCTTTATGACGGAAAAACAAAGTCTTTTGTGGCTGCAAGAGATCCCATAGGAATCAGACCTCTTTACTACGGAAAGACAAAGGACGGGGAATTCGTTTTTGCTTCGGAGCCCAAGAACCTTCAGAACCTTACAGACAAGGTGATGCCTTTCCCTCCCGGACATTTCTTTAAGGACGGAGAGTTTGCCTGCTACAGAGATATGTCTCTTGTAAAAAAGGTTTGTGATGATGACCTTGAAACCGTTACCCATAAGATACACGATCTTCTTGTTAAGGGTGTTGAGAAGAGACTTGATTCCGATGCACCGGTGGGATTCTTACTTTCCGGAGGACTTGATTCATCCCTGGTATGCGGAATCGCCGCAAGCTTAAGTGATAAGCCTCTTGAAACCTGGGCAATCGGAATGGATATCGATGCCATCGATCTTAAGTATGCCAAGGAAGTTGCCGATTACATTCACTCCAATCACCATGAGGTTATTATTTCCGCCAAGGACGTAACCGATGCGGTGGAGGATGTAATAAGAATTCTTGGAACCTATGATATAACCACCATAAGAGCTTCCATCGGAATGTACCTTGTGTGCAAGGCAATTCATGAACAAAGTGACACGAGAGTCATTTTGACCGGTGAGATTTCCGATGAGATTTTCGGTTACAAATATACGGATTTCGCTCCCAGTGCAGAGGCTTTCCAGAAGGAAGCCGAGAAGCGTATCAGAGAGATTCATATGTACGATGTGCTTAGAGCTGACAGATGTATAAGCGTCAACTCCCTTGAAGCGAGAGTACCCTTCGGCGATCTTGATTTTGTGGAATACTGCATGGCAATAGATCCCGCCAAGAAGATAAATACCTACGGAAAGGGTAAGTACTTACTTCGTAAAGCTTTCGAAGAGGACAAACTTATCCCCGACAGCATCCTGTGGCGTGAGAAGGCAGCCTTCTCCGATGCGGTGGGTCATTCTTTGAGAGATGACCTTGTGGAAATGGCTGAAAAGAGATATACTGACCAACAGTATGAGGAAGGCATTAAGAAATATGATTTTGCCACACCTTTTACAAAGGAATCTCTGATGTACCGTGATATTTTCGAAAAATATTATCCCGGTCAGGCCGAAATGGTCAAGGATTTCTGGATGCCCAATAAAGAGTGGGAGGGATGTAACGTTACAGATCCTTCTGCGAGAGTGCTTAAAAACTACGGAGAAAGCGGAAAATAAAAGGAGACAGGATAATGGCCGGAATTAATGAAAATTATTTAAAGCTCCCCGGAAGCTATCTTTTCTCAACCATCGCATCAAAGGTGAGAGAGTTCGGTGAAAAAAATCCCGATGCCCAAATAATTCGTCTCGGTATCGGTGATGTTACAAAGCCTTTGGTACCGGCGG
>JAILPU010000280.1 GCA_024699395.1 Lachnospiraceae bacterium
GGGGTAATATAACAGAAGTATTAAATTTTGTCAAGTTTTCTTAATTTTTGCGTTTAGATTGTTGCGAAGCCCTTCTCAAGATCGGCGATTATATCATCGATATGCTCTGTTCCGATGGAGAGACGGATGGTGTTTTCATTGATACCTGTTTGAGCAAGGGCTTCCTTGGAAAGCTGGGAATGAGTTGTGGAAGCAGGATGGATAACAAGGCTCTTAACATCGGCTACATTTGCAAGAAGTGAGAAAATCTCAAGGTTATCGATGAACTTCCATGCCTCGTCGCGGCCGCCCTTTATATCAAAGGTGAAGATGGAACCGCCACCGTTGGGGAAATACTTCTTGTAAAGCTCATGATCGGGATGATTGGGCAGTGAAGGATGATTAACCTTTTCAACCTTGGGATGCTTTGACAAAAATTCTATAACCTTCTTGGTATTCTCCACATGTCTGTCAAGTCTTAAGGACAGAGTTTCTATACCCTGAAGAAGAAGGAATGCATTAAAGGGTGAAATGGCTGCTCCGGTATCACGAAGAAGTATTGTTCTGATATAGGAAACAAAGGTAACAGGGCCAAGTGCATCATAAAATGCCAGACCGTGATAGCTGGGGTTGGGCTCGGTAAGGTTAGGATACTTTCCTCCCTCTTTCCAGTTGAACTTGCCACCCTCTACGATAATGCCTCCGAGGGTTGTTCCGTGTCCTCCGATAAACTTGGTAGCTGAGTGTACTACGATATCTGCACCGTGCTCTAAGGCTCTGAAAAGATAAGGTGTACCGAAGGTATTGTCGATAACAAGGGGAAGTCCGTGCTTGTGAGCAATCTCTGCAATTGCATCAACATCGGGGATATCACTTCCGGGGTTACCGAGAGTCTCAAGGTAAATTGCCTTTGTATTATCCTTGATTGCCGCCTCTACTTCCGAAAGGTTATGGGCATCAACGAAGGTTGTCTCGATTCCGTAAAGAGGAAGGGTATTGGAAAGAAGATTGTAGCTTCCGCCGTAGATTGTCTTCTGTGCTACGATATGTCCGCCCCCTGCTGCAAGCGCCTGTATTGTGTAGCTTATGGCTGCTGCTCCGGATGCAACTGCAAGAGCTGCGGATCCGCCTTCAAGAGCTGCAATTCTCTTTTCAAGAACATCCTGTGTGGAGTTTGTTATTCTTCCGTAAACATTTCCCGCATCTGCAAGTCCGAAACGATCTGCGGCATGTTTGCTGTTGTGGAATACATATGATGTTGTCTGGTAAATAGGCACCGCTCTGGAATCCGTTGCGGGATCCGGCTGTTCCTGTCCTACATGTAACTGTAATGTCTCAAATCTGTAATCGCTCATTTTAATATCCTCCATATTCTTATAATTTCAACACGTCCGATAGGTCGTATCATTTGTTTTTGTGTTCCTTACAAGATGAATGATATATCATGGTGGAGGTTTTGTATAATACAGGAAAAATATGAGCGGTTATAGGTTCTTCCTATAGCCGCCCGAGGATTGTCTAAGGTCATATTTAATTATACAGTTATTTATAATACCCTTACCCAATGTCTGTTTGTGATACCCATACCCAATGTCACTGTGTATATGTCATAATGCGTATGGAACAATTCTTTACGCCATGTCATCCGCTATGTTGCATTTCTCCCCTTATCATTATATGATACCGGGTTTTCTCGATACCTGTATTGTGAGTATTTTCAATAAATGTATCAGGATTTTTACAGCACTTTCTCCATGCATATCTTCTGGGGGACGAGACCCATTTTTTCATAAAAAGCCATTGCACCGGGATTACAGCTCCAAACGTTTAGGGTAATATTGTAAAAGCCCTCACTTTTTGCATAATCCAGAATATGTTCGTACAAAGCTTTCCCTATATGGCTCCCTCTTTTTGATTCATCTATACAGATATCATCTATATAAAGAGTCTTTATATCTGTAAGTACTGAATCATCCACCACTCTCTTGTGTACGCAAAAGGCGTGGCCAAACACAGTCCCCTTTTCTTCATATACAAATACCGGTGTGGTATCATCTGCAATGATACTTTCAAGCTCATCTTTATTATATTTGGTGGCGGGACCTTTAAAAATATCGGGTCTTCCCCTGTGATGAACCATATCAACCTGAACAAGCAAATCAAGAATTCTTGGAATATCTTTTAATTCGGCACGTCTTATCATTCCAACACCATTTCCTTATATTTTGATATCTCTTCTATATATCTGAGACCGATTTCACTGATAATGGAAGACTTCCTGGAAATATAGCCTATGGTCATCTTCTCATCCGTATCAAGTTTTAACGCACAGTAATCCGTTCCGTTTAAATCCTCGCACAGGATTCCGGAACAGAGAGTATATGCATTTACACCTTTTGCAAGATTAAGCATGGTTGCCCTGTCATTGGCTCTTATTATCTGCTTATACCGATGTGTGCTCATTACTTCTTCGGCATAATATGCGGAATTAAATTCACCCTGATCGAAGCTTAAGCAGGGGTATTCGTCAAGCTCCTCCAAAGTAACAGGCTCGCCTGTCTTTAATTTTTCCACAGCAAGGGGATTATTTTTACTTATATAAACATAGATGCCGCACTCAAAAAGGGGTGTGAATTCCAGTCCCGCCTCCGTAAGCACCTTCTTAAGCACCGTCTTGTTAAAATCATTGAGATAAATTACACCCAGCTCGCTCTTTTGATTTTTTACATTGGAAATAATCTCATGGGTCTTGGTCTCATGAACCTCGAATTCATACTCATCATATCCGTATTGCTTTACAAGATCGATAAAGGCCTTAACCGCAAAAGAATAGTGCTGCATGGACACGCTGAACTGCCTTTTTATATTCTGCTTGGAGATATATTTGGCATCAAGAATGTCGTACTGCTCCACAACGGACTTGGCATATCCGATAAATTCCGCACCCTTCACCGTAAGGGAAATTCCGGTCTTGGATCTTATAAAAATATCAAAGCCCAACTCATCTTCCAAAGCGTGCATGGCGCCGGTAAGACTGGGCTGGGAGATAAACAACTTCTTTGCGGCATCATTAAGGGAATTTTCTTTGGAGATTGCTATGGCATATCTCAGCTGATTTAATGTCATGGGTTTTCCTCTCTTTGTGTAACCGGGTAATTTTCACCACAATCTTTTTATCCCGGTTTTTGATTATCTGTTTCGGACACTGTTCGCCTATCACGTTACTCTTTACGTCCCGGCTTTCGGTTATCTGTTGTGAACGCAATTTCCATATCACGTTACTCTTTACTGTCCCGGCTTTCGGTTATCAATCGTGGCAGCGTTTGTGTTATATTGATTGTCGGCGAAGATTATATATTGATTACAGCCGTAAAATATACTTTGCGCCGGCAAGCAGTATAAGAAATGCAATATTTACAAGGGTAAAAATTAAAAGATAACGTCCCCGTTCGCTCTTATGGTCGGCCGTGTACTGCTTATATGAAATAAGGCTTGCCATGGATGCGATAAGGGTTCCCAATCCCCCCACGTTAACACCCATTATAAGTTCCCTGTACCTTTCTGTAAATCCCGAAAGCATAAGGGTTGCGGGCACATTGCTGATAAACTGGCTTAATATCACGGATATTATAAACTCCCGTCTGTCAAGAACACTTTGGAGTGCTTCCTTTACTTTGGGGATATTTCCCATATTTCCCGTAAAAATAAAGAACCCCACAAAGGTAAGTAACAGGACATAATCGGCTCTTAAAAGAATCTTTACATCCATTCCTCCCACAACAATAAGTACAAGAACCACAAAGACCTGCCATGGGATAATTCTTAATACACACCCGAAGGCCACCGCAAAAAGTAATGAATAGATTACAATCTGTCTTGTGCTTCCAAAATGCCTGGTGACAACCCCTTCCTTTGACAGGGACACCTCCCCCTTTTTAACGGGAAGTACCATTATCGCTGTTAAAAGTCCCAAAGCGGAAAGCCCGGTGAGGGGCAGCATAAGGAGTACAAATTCCCAAAAGCCCATTCCTGTTATTCCGGTCATGTAAAGATTCTGAGGATTTCCTATGGGCGTCAGCATGCTTCCCAGGTTTGCGGCTACAGTTTGAAGTACCACCACCCATACCATCATATCTCTTCTGTCTATGCTCCTTAAAATCAAAAGAGCAAAGGGCACAAAGGTTATAAGTGCCACATCGTTTGTGATAAACATGGACATGAAAAATGTAAGAAACACCAATACTGCCATAAGGCTTTTTGAGCTTTTCACATATTTTAAAAGAGCGGCTCCAAACTTTTCAAATACGCTGTTTTCACGATAGCCCTGTATCACCACCATAAGTCCCCAAAGGAGTCCCAAAGACCTGAAATCAATATATTCCAGGTACCCTTTCCCCGGCGTTACAAAAAACGATGAGATGATTGCCAGAATCCACGCCACCATAAAAACGGGATCCAACCCGGTAATCTTCAATTTAAATTTCTTTTTTTCACTGTTCATTCGATCTGTCATTAATTCCAACCCCATTATCCACCCGGCAGGAACCGGCAAACGGGTAATTATCACCATAATAATTTTTTATCAATTCAATTACTATTTTAGATCCGTCAAATATTTCAATCTCGTATAATAAACTATACTCGACATGCTTATAACATATAGCCGCAGTATGCTTATTAAAAATCCTTTAATCTGTTTCTGTTAATTCATAATCAAAAGTAAGTACATATACGGTGAACTGCCTAAAATGGTTATATTAAGATGTTTTCATAACCGGCTCGCACCAACAAAAAGGAAGCAACCGATTTACGACTGCTTCCCCTTAAAAATCATATTTAACTATCTCTTACCTTTTGGAACCGGTTATTCCCTTGAATCGCACATATGCGATAACAACATCGGCACCGAATGCAAGAGCTCCCACAACTGCTGCCACAAGAATCGTCTGGGACGATTTCCTGAAGAAAATGCAACCAATCATAAACATTATAACGGATATTGTCAATATCCATGTAAAAGATACTTTCTTATTTCCGAAAATCATATTATTTTCGTAAAGATCCATAAACTCCTTTGACATATTTATCCCTCACTTTTGATAAAAATCCCCGAATCCCCTGTTCAATATAAGTATAACTCAACTAATTAGTTTTTATCATACTTCTATCAAAAATGAAAGGTCACATCTTTGTAATGAGTCCATGGTACCAAGAGGTACTAGTTCTGTTCCTCTATCTTCTCTTTGAGAACCTCCTTTGCTTTTTCAAGCTGTGTATCCACAGGATTTTCCTCGTCATAGTACGCATCCGTATCCAGCTCACATTCCACATCGGGCTCTATGCCTATGCCGTGAATGTTCTTGCCGGAGGGTGTGTAGTAACTGCTTATGGTGAGCTTGATGGCGGAACCGTCGGACATGGGGAAGATCTGCTGTACGATTCCCTTTCCGTAGGTAGTTGTTCCCACAAGGGTACCCTTCTTGTAATCCTTGACAGCGCCGGAGAACACCTCGCTGGCAGATGCAGAATTACCGTTTATCAAAACAACCAAAGGAACCTGCAATTCATTTTTGCCGTCACAGGTATACTCATCCCTCTTACCGCTTAAGTCCTCGGTGTAAACCACCAGTCCCTTGGGAAGGATAAGTCTTAACATATCCACAACAACACTTAAAGATCCCCCGGGATTACTCCTTAAGTCGATGATGAGTCCCTTCATATTATCAGCCTTTGCCGCATCAAGAGCCTCACTGAACTGTCCCAGCGTGGTATCGTCAAATTCCGTCACACGGATATAAGCCGTGCCGTCATCGTACATCTCACTCTTTACGGTAGGGCTTTCAACCTTTCGTCTTGTAACCTCAATGGTAAGATAATCCGGCTCTCCCTCTCTGAAAACGGTAAGGGTGACCTTTGTCATGTCGGGACCTTTAATCTTTTCCACCATCTGCTGAAGAGTAAGGCCGTAAAGGCTCTCCCCGTCAACTTCCGTTATTATATCATCGGTCCTAAGATCCGCTTCCTGTGCGGGAGAATCATCGATAATCCCTCCGATAAGAGCAAGTCCCGTATTTTTATCAATACTTACATAGGCTCCTATACCGTAGTAAATTCCCTCATTTTTATCCATAAAATCATCGAATTCCGCTGCGGTATAATATTCCGAATAAGGGTCCTCAAGTGAATTTAAAAGTCCCTTGTACATACCCTCTTCAAGTTCTTTATCATCAACTTCATGAAGGTAGAAATATTTCTTGATGGTATTTTCAAGAAGTCTTAATTTGGTACGTACCGAGTCATCCACAAAGGAGGCGTCTCTTGTTTCAGCCACATCGTTTGAAGCGGCATCCATGGCATAGGGGGCATATCTTCTTAAAAAAACAATAAAGGCCACAAATACCACAACCAGTGTTAAAACAGAGCCGATAACGACTCCGGGCCAGAAAAGCGAACTCTTCTTATCTTTCTTTTCATCACTTTCCGGTGAACGCACTAAATCCCCCGTATAAGGGGGATTGTTGTATGTTTCGTCTGTTATATTTTCATTATAAAACTCGTTGGACATAACAACTCCTGTTTGCTATTTTGATATATAATTCCAGGGAGATACATAAACTCCATTCTTTCTTACACTGAAATGAAGATGCGATCCGGTGCTTCGACCTGTGCTTCCCACCTCTGCTATCTTGGTTCCCTTTTTAACATAGGTTCCCGCCGTAACATACAATACGGAAGCATGCATGTAAATGGTATAAAGCTCATCACCGTGATCAATCATAACATACTTTCCCATGGTGGGGCTGTAAGAAGCCGCCACAACGTTACCTGCGTAAGCGGCATATATATCGGTACCTGTGGCTGCCGCAAAGTCAACGCCGTTATGGAACTTCTCAACCAAAAGGATGGGGTGCACTCTCATGCCGTAGTCATCGGAAATACGTGTGTATTTAGCCAGAGGCTTTGTAAATATACCGCCGTCATATGTGACGAAACGGGCTTCCTCCCCTGCTGCCAGCTTTTCATCGGCAATGGACTGCTCCAAGGCTCTGATCTCATTGTCCTGAGCCTCAATCATTTCCTCGTACTCACGGATGGCAGCTGCCTTATCGTTAATATCATCATCAAAGGATTTGATATCGTCGGATTTTTTTTCGATAATATAATCCAAAACTATCTTATCGTTCTCCAGGCTTGCCTTTGCTCTTAAAAGTATTTCCTTATGATTTTCCAGAGTCTTTCGGCACTCTTCCACATATTCTCTGGTCTCAATATATTTATTGTAACAGTCCTTATCGTATTCCACGACACGTTCCATGAAATCCGCCCTGTTCAAAAAATCCTTGAGGCCTCTGGAATTGTATATCATCTCGGTAACGTAGCCGTTACCCTTCTCATACATCATACGTACTCTGGCAACCATGGCCTTGTACTGTTGCTGTTCCTGTTCTTCAGCTTTTTCAAGAGCATTTTCCGTCATGCGGATTTCATCCTCTTTTTTGGCGATTATCTCCTCCATCTCCTGAATATTGGAAGTGGTCTCCTCCATTTTTTCGTCAAGAGCTTCCAGATAAGCGCCGAGATTGGCCTTCTGCTCCTTGAGATTCTCTATAAGCTGTTCCAGATCCGCCTTTATACTCTTAAGGTTTTCTCTTTCAAGAATAGCATCGTTTATCTCTTTTTCCTTTTGTGAAAGAGGCGCGTTTGATTCCGTTTGACCGGCATCGGAATTGTTTTCGGCCGCAGAATCACCCCCCACCTCCGTAGCAACGCAATAAGCCGCAGGAGATGACACAGCTGTCATTATGGCCAGTATCAATGCCGCAAAACGTTTTTTTCTCATAAAAAACTCCGACACGCGCAAATGTTTCCTAACTGTAAAAAAGCTTCCGATAAAACCGATTCCCACACCCATTCCGATGGAAACGGGAGTAAGGACCTTGAATATCTGCTCAACTTCTATAAAATTAAGGATCTGCGACAAAACGGAAAACCTATTGGTAAGGTAATCGATGGCATATTCATAAATACGGTTCAAAACTACAAGTGGTATAACTGCGCCAATAAATCCGATAACCATACATTCTATGACAAAGCTGGATCTTACGAAAAAATCGGTGGCACCGATGTATTTCATTATATTGATCTCCTCACGTCTTACGGAGATACCCACCACAACGGTGTTGCTTATAAGGAAAATACTTACGGCAAACAATATAACGATAATACCCATGGATACATATGCTATAAGGAGATTGGCGCCGCTTAAGGTACTGGCGGTAACCTCCGAATAATTGATTTTTCTTACTTCGGGCTTGGACTGAAGCCATGTAACCAATGCCGACTGCATTGATACATCATTCAGATATACCTCGTAATTGTCCTCACCTTCAAGGGGATTCTCGGGAAATCCCTCCGCATAGTCCTCTCCGAAATAATCAGGACCGAAGGAAGCCCAGGCTTCATCGTCGGAATGGAATACTGTTCTTGAAACCTCGGCTCTTGCCTCAATCTCATCACCTATGGCAGCAATCCTTTCATCGGTAACTCCCTCATTAAAAAATACGGTGACGCTGACTCCCTCCTCTGCAGTTTTAACGATATGATTAAAGTTCACCATAACGGAATAAACCACTCCCAAAAGGAAAAGGCAGGCTCCTATGGTAGCTATGGAAGCGAGAGAGAACCATTTGTTTCTGAATATATTGGCTATACCCTGTTTTACAATATAGAAAAGTGTACTAATCTTCATCCTGATATACACCTTCTTCCTCGTCGCTTATGATAACGCCGTTTTTAAGGGTAATAACTCTCTTTTGCATGGCATTTACTATCTCCCTGTTGTGTGTTACCACCACAACAGTGGTACCTCTCTTATTAATATCCTCAATCAGCTTCATGATTTCCCATGAATTACCGGGATCCAGATTACCTGTGGGCTCGTCCGCAAGAAGTATTTCAGGCTTGTTTATAACCGCTCTCGCAAGAGCCACTCTCTGCTGCTCACCACCGGCAAGCTGTTTGGGCTTAGCTTTGTATTTACCTGCAAGACCCACAGTGGCCAGGATGGTAGGTACGCTTCTTCTTATTTCAGAAGGGGGCACCTCTATAATTCTCTGGGCAAAAGCCACATTCTCATAAACATTTCTGTCGGACAAAAGTCTGAAATTCTGGAAAACAACTCCCAAATTACGTCTGAATTCGGGAATCTGTCTGTGGGAAAGCTTCGCTGTGTCATATCCCATTACCGTAACGGTTCCGTCAGTGGGTACAAGCTCTCTCAAAAGAAGCTTGATAAGGGTACTTTTACCGTGACCGCTGGCGCCCACTATAAATACGAACTCGCCTTTCTTAATATTAAGAGAAATACCGTTAAGAGCGGGCTTTCCGCTCCCGTAGGATTTGGTAACGTTCTCAAGGCATATAATGCCCTTTTGTTCTATAATCTGTTCTCTTTTTTTCTGTAATGCTTTTTTACGTGACAGCATATAAACCTCTCAAAGGATTATTCTTTAATACTCAAAGGACTCCATATAATTCATGTATTTAACCACCATTAACGCTATCTTGAAGGTGATGGCATCCTCAAAGACTCTCAAATCCAGGCCGGTGCTCTTCTCAAGCTTATCAAGTCTGTATACAAGAGTATTTCTGTGGATAAA
>JAILPU010000024.1 GCA_024699395.1 Lachnospiraceae bacterium
GGTTATATGAGGTCTCACTAATTTTGCCAACGGATCATATTTATCTCTAATCTCATCAATGATATCCATATTATTGAATTCTGGAAATATTATTATCGTTCTTAAACTCATTTTCTAAATCCTTTCCATGAAACCCGCTTAAACTGGGGCTTTACGCGACAGCAAGCAAACCGTCTCCACATGCACGGTTTGTGGGAATTGATCCACTCCCCTGACCTTTTTTATTTCATAGCCTCCGTCGCAAAGGATTCTTAAATCTCTTGCAAGAGATGCGGGATTGCAGCTGACATATACGATTCTGTCGGGTTTCATTTGAAGCATGGTATCAAGACAGGCTTTGTCGCATCCTTTTCTGGGTGGATCCACCACTATTACATCTGGATTTTTGAACTTAGTTTCTCCCATTTTTCCGTCGTAATATGCGGGAAGAATTTCTTCAGCCTTTCCCGTGTAGAAAACAGCATTTTTAATATTATTCCTCAAAGCATTTTTTTCGGCATCCTTTATGGCACGGTCCACGATTTCAACACCGCACACCCTCTTTGCCTTTCCTGCCATAAATAAAGAAATGGTACCTATGCCGCAATAGAGATCCCAAACCGTCTCCTTGCCGGTAAGTCCTGCATAATCAAGGGCCAGGCTGTAAAGCTTTTCTGTTTGAATGGGGTTGACCTGATAGAAAGATAAGGGGGATATTTCAAATTCCAGCTCTTCCCCAGTTTTGGGAAATCCTTCCTTCTCCATATCTCTCACAGAAATGGTATCTTTAATGGTGTCTTTTCCCCAGATAGATACAATCGTCTTACCCATTATCACGTTGTTCTTTTCTGTATTGATACTTGCCGATATGGAAGTCATTCCGGAAATCTGTGACAATCTCTCCACCAGTTTATCAATTCCGGGAAGCAATTCTTTATCGCCGGCTTTAACTTTTTTATTGATAACAAAACATATCATTATCTCCTTTTTTGTAAAACCTTTTCTGATAAGGATATGTCTTAAAAGACCTTTTCCGGTCTCTTCATCGTAAACAGAGATATTTTCCTTTTTCACATGGTCCATTATTATCTCAAGGATTTCCTTATTCTCTTCGGGTCCGAGAATACAATCCGTGTTTTCGATAATTCTGTGACTGTGCCCGGCGTAAAATCCCGTTACCGCATTTTTGTCTTTGTTACGGCCCACCGGGTACTGCGCCTTATTTCTGTATCTGTAAGGATCCTCCATTCCTATTATGGGATCCGTTTTTTCATCGATAAAATCCTTATCAAAACCGCCTATTCTCACAAGATCGGCTTTAATCTTCTTTTCCTTAAACTCAAGCTGTTTGGCGTAATCCATGGTCTGGAGCATACAGCCCCCGCATTGAACGTGACAGGGACATTTCGCTTCCACACGAAATAAAGAAGGTGATTCCACCTTCTCCACTTTCCCGTAACCATAGTTTTTTTTCAGCTTTATTATCTTTGCCGTCACCACATCACCGGGTATGGTATCTTTAATAAACAAGGCAAATCCGTCTACCTTGCCGATTCCCTCTCCGTCTGCGGTCACATCCTCAACAGTTACCCTGATAATATCATTTTTTTTAAATTCCATTGCACCCAATCCTTAATTATCCGTCTTCGTAGCCCTTACATTTGATTCAAACAATCTGTTGTATCCCAGCCAGTCGGTCTGATTATTGCTGTTTGCCAAAAGCTCCTTGAAAGTTTCCAGCTTTGCATCGGTATCATCCGCATAATTTAAAGCCACCGCTTCTATAAGTGCCGGCACCTTGGGGGAACCGAATTCCAGCTTACCGTGGTGAGCCAGTATACAGTGCTCAAGCTGTGTAAGGAGAATATGGGGAAAACCTTCTATCTTGGAAGCCACCTCCGCAATCATCTGTGTTCCCATTACTATATGACCAAGAAGCTGCCCCTCATCGGTATATTCATTTTCCGGAAAAGCCGAAAGCTCCTTAATCTTTCCTATGTCATGGCACATTGCGGCACAAAGCAAAAGATCCCTGTTCAAAACAGGATATGACTTACAGTAGTAATCGCAAAGCTTCGTCACACTTAAGGTATGCTCCAAAAGCCCTCCTATAAAGCCGTGATGCACGCTCTTTGCCGCTGAGGACATGGAGAACTTCTTTTTGAAAGAATCGTTTTTAAAAATCTTTTCCAGCAATTCTTTGTAATACTTATTTTCTATACTTTCCACCAGACCAAGAAGCTCACTGTACATCTCATCTATATTCTTCTCACTGACAGGCATGTAATCGGCTGTGTTATATTCCGTGGGGTCGCATACTCTTATCCTTTTTATGCTTGCCTGAAGCTGACCCTGATAATTGTTCACCTCTCCGCATACTTCTATAAAATCATGGGAGTCGTATTCTCCTATTCCCATAGAATTGGGTTCCCATACCTTCGCGTCCAGGGTTCCGGTTTTATCCTGAAGTATTACCGCATCATAGGGCTTTCCGTTTTTCGTAACGGCCTGTGTCTTATGTTTGCAAAAATATATATCGTTAAGCTTATCGCCTTCCTTGATATCCTTAATAAATCTCACAACAAATCCTCTTTTCCTTTTCTATTATTGTATCCCGATGCAAAATCTTTATAACTCAGACAATAATTTTTTCTACTTTTTTCTTATTTATTCATTCTCTGTCTCTGTTTTTTGACAACCTCTTCAACACGTTTATGAATCCGCCCGGTTTTCAATAAACAGCATACAACTCTTTCGTATCTGCAGAATTTCTTCACCGCTAACGGTTTATTCCGCCTCCTGGAGAGTTATCTTGAAAGTCATCTCCTTATAGGCATCCTGAAACTGTCTCTTTATCACCACGCTGATTTCATTTCCCGGGTCGTGATCGTTCAACACATTCATGTACTCGTTAAATGAGTTTATCTGTGTCTTGTCTATTTCTATTATGATATCTCCCTTTTGGATTCCTGCTAACATCGCGGGAGAATCCATTTTGAGATCCGTCACAAAGGCACCCATGGGAACGCCCTCGAACTGGGCTGTTTTGGACACATCCATTCCGATTATGCCAAGGTACGCCGATTTTTTATTGTTGGCAAGCTTCTCTATCTTTTTCTTAAGATCGCTTATTCCGTAGGCACAGACAATATTTTTAAGATCCGGGTCCGTATTCTGTGTAAGGATTCCCACCACATATCCCGAAAGATCAAACAAAAATCCGTGGCAGTTCCTGCTTCCCACCATATCGGTCTGAATCAGCTTATAGGATGTATCGGCCCCCACACTTGTCTTACCGATGGCACATATGATGCCGTATTCCACCGATTTGTTTTCACCAAGAGGAGAACCCACCGCCATTACAGGGGCGGAAACATAGCAGTTAAAATTGGAATTGCCCAGATTGGCTATCTTGACATTTTTCAATACCGACTCTTCAACATCACCCAGATTAACCGCATATACCGCAAGACCTGTATTGCCGTCCTTTTCAACCATGGTAAGGCTGCACATAGCTTTGTTTCCGAAATCCACCACAAGTTCCTCCGAATCCTTTATGGGGTTATCGTCCGCAAGAATAAGTAACTGCTTTGTATTGTTGGCTATTACAAGTCCCGATGTGCTGTACTGCTTTTGAGTTATATTGTCAAACCAGTCCACCTTATTGCTGTAACCGTTGATGGTCACAACGCTTTTTTCCACCTCATTGTAATAATCCGAGAGGGACTTATACATGTTGCCGTAATCATTTTTGGAAATGGAAACCTGAGAAAGTATGTCGGCTATCTGTTCATTGGAAAGAATGGTCTCATCCTTTTTTTCCTGAACCTGCTCCTGAACTATCTTCTCCGCAATTTCCTTCTCTATCTGTATATTATCGGAAAGCATTTCCTCAGGGGATTTTTCCTCATCATCCTGGGGAAACAGTACCACCTTTTTCTGGTTGTCCGGATAAAGCCACTTTGACAATACCGGCTGTAAAAGCATAAAAGTAAAGCATGCGATAAGACCGAACAATACCGCAAGAGACGCTGTCACAATAGTCCTCTTTAACAGTTTTTTCCTGTTAATGGGGCGGTCTTTAATTTTTTCTATCATAAAATCTTTATTGTCTTCAGCCATTTTCTCCTCCCGACTCAATCATCATAATTCTAATATTTGTAATGCCCTATTGTCAATCTCGCAGAAACAAGGGAATTATTGAAAAAATACGGCAAAAACCCTATAATTAATGAAGTAATTGTTTCACTTTGGAAAGGCAACAAATGAACGAAAAAGTTTTAAAAACACTTGAATATGATAAAGTGATTGCTCTCCTTACAAGTAAGGCAGACTCTGCACCGGGTAAAACAAAGTGCGAGACCCTTTATCCCATGACGGATCTCTACGAAATAGAAAAAGCCCAGCTTGAAACCAATGACTCCGTTAACAGGATTCTTAAAAAGGGAAGCATTTCCTTCGGAGACAACAAGGATCTTTCATATATCATAAAATCCCTTGAGATAGACAGCATTCTTTCAATGAAAGAGCTTTTGAACATCAGATTGTTTCTTGAAAATGTGGGAAGGATCAAGAATTACGGTGAAAAAGACAAAGAGTCGGATCCCGATGACTCCCTCACCGAATACTTTTATTTTCTTAACCCCATTACCACTCTTTCCAAGGAAATCGGCCGATGCATTATTTCAGAGGATGAAATGGCAGACGACGCAAGCCCCGCCTTAAAAGATATTCGAAGAAGTCAAAGACTAAACAATGAAAAAATAAAAAGCCAGCTCAACAACATGGTTAACGGAAGCCTTCGCACCTATCTTCAGGAACCTGTTGTAACCATGCGCAATAACAGATACTGTATTCCCGTTAAATCCGAATACAAAAAAAATGTTAACGGCATGGTTCACGATCAGTCCCAAACCGGCTCTACCTTCTTTATCGAGCCCGCTGCCGTAGTGGAGCTTAACAACAAACTAAAAGAGCTTGAACTGGCTGAACAGGATGAGATTAAAAATATACTTTCGGGTCTCTCCAAAAGCTGCGCTCTTCATACAACCGAGCTTTCGGACAACCAGAAATTCATGTCATTACTTGATTTTATCTTTGCAAAAGGAAAGCTTGCCCTTGACTTAAACGCCACAAAGCCCGTATTTAACGAGGAAAAAATAATAAACATTAATAAGGGTCGCCACCCTCTTATAGATAAGAAAAAGGTGGTTCCCATTTCCTTCCATATAGGTAAGTATTTCGACCTTTTGGTAGTTACCGGTCCCAATACGGGAGGTAAAACCGTAACTCTCAAAACTGTGGGACTTCTTACACTTATGGGACAGGCGGGACTTCATATCCCGGCCTCGGACAGATCACAGCTTTCCGTATTTACCGAAGTTTTTGCCGATATAGGTGATGAGCAGAGTATTGAGCAGAGTCTCTCCACATTTTCATCCCATATGAAACAGATAGTTTATATCTTGGAGCATGCCGATGAAAATTCCCTCTGCCTCTTCGATGAACTTGGGGCAGGAACGGACCCCACCGAGGGAGCGGCTTTGGCCATATCCATATTAAGTCATCTTCACCACAAAAAGATAACTACCCTGGCCACAACCCACTACAGTGAACTTAAGGTTTATGCCCTTTCCACAAAGGGAGTTGAAAACGCCTGCTGTGAATTTGACGTGGAAACTCTAAGACCCACCTATAAGCTCCTTATAGGTATCCCGGGTAAGAGTAATGCCTTTGCCATCTCCGAAAAACTGGGACTTGGCAGTGACATTATAAATAACGCCAAAGACCAGATATCCGTTACCGAGCAGAGCTTTGAAGATGTAATTGCCGAACTTAACAAGACAAGGATTGAGCTTGATAAAGAGCGAAGCGAGATAGAATCTCTTAAAAACGAAGCCAGAAAGTATCAGAACGAATGGAAGAAAAAATACGACAAGATTGAAGCTTCCAAGACAAAGATTTTAGAGCAGGCCAACGAAAAGGCAAGAGATATCCTTCTTGAAGCCAAGGAGATAGCCGACTCCACAATCTCCGATTTCAATAAGGCCCAAATTGCTTCTTCGGATATAAAAGATCTTGAAAAGAAACGTAAAAATGTGAGAGAGAAGATTAACGAAAAGAACAAATCTCTTTCAGTTAATAAAGATTTGGGTTCAAAATCACATACCCAAATCGATCCCAAAAAGCTTCAAAAGGGTGACATGGTAAAAATTATTTCCATGGGACTTACAGGAACTTTAACCTCACTTCCGGATCAAAAGGGCAATATCTTCGTCCAGTGCGGTATAATGAGAACACAGGCAAATTTACGAGACATCGTTCTTGTGGACGAACCCCAAAACTCATATGCCCCAAAGAAAGGAATCTCAAGAACCGGAAGCATCAATCTCTCCAAAACCATGAATATTTCAGGTGAACTTAATCTCGTGGGTAAAACCGTGGACGAAGCCCTTAATATTCTGGATAAATATATTGATGATGCCTATATGGCTCATTTCCCTTCAGTGAGAATAGTTCACGGAAAAGGAACCGGTGCACTTAGAAGCGCTGTTCATTCATATCTTAAAAAACAGCGTGTGGTTAAGGAGTTCCGTCTTGGTGAATACGGCGAAGGGGATGCCGGTGTCACCATTGTTGTTTTTAAATGATAATTATTATGAGGAGAATCATTTATGGTAAACAAGCAAAAGGTACTTATAGTCGATGATGATAACAACATTGCAGAGCTCATAAGTCTTTATTTTATCAAAGAGTGCTACGAAACCATGATTGTAAATGACGGTGAATCGGCACTTACCGCGGTGGAGAGCTTTATGCCGGATCTTATACTTTTGGATCTTATGCTTCCCGGTATAGACGGATATCAGGTATGCCGCGAAGTAAGATTAAAGCACCAGATACCCATTATTATGCTCTCTGCAAAAGGTGAAATCTTCGATAAGGTTTTGGGACTTGAACTGGGTGCCGACGATTATATGGAAAAACCCTTTGACTCCAAGGAACTTATAGCCAGAGCAAAGGCCGTAATGAGACGCTACAAGCTTATAAGCGGAGAGCCTGTTGCAAATAATGACAAGGTTGTCAATTATGAAAATATTTCCATCAACCTTACCAACTACTCCGTGGTATACATGGGCAACACCATAGACATGCCCCCCAAGGAAATCGAGCTCTTATATTTTCTTGCGGCTTCACCCAATCATGTTTTCACAAGAGAGCAGCTCTTGGACAGAATATGGGGATATGAATATGTGGGTGACACCAGAACCGTAGACGTTCATATAAAAAGAATCAGGGAAAAAATTAAAGACTGCGATAACTGGAAAATTGCCACCATCTGGGGCATAGGATATAAATTTGAGGTGAAAAACTAAATAATGAGAAAAACTCTTTATCTCAAGTTCATACTTGCCTATTTTATATTCGGAATCTTTGCTTTTATCACCGTCACCACCGTTGTCCCGGGAATGATAAGAAGCCATCTCCTTCAAAATAAGGCGGATACTCTTTACACAGAGGCTTCACTTATAGCAAATACTTATGCCAGCGGTCTTTATACCTCCGACACAAGTTTGGAGACGGTTAAGACACAGCTTGATTCCCTATCCGTCTACCTTAATTCTTATATAAGTATCATAAATCCCTCGGGTCGTGTGGTTTTGGATACCAACTCACCCCTAAATGTGGACAATGTGGTGATAATAGAAGGCTTCGATCCCTCAATCACCGGGAATTCCTACTATTGCATAGATAACTTTTTTAATACCTACGATTCCGATGTTCTCAGTGTATTTGCACCCATTACAAATTCATATAAGGTTCAGGGATATGTGGTTATCAATTCCGATATGAAGGATGTTGAGGAATCATGTCTTAAGCTTTTGAATACCTCATATTTTTCACTGATAATCATTTTCCTTTTATCCCTTATAATACTTATATTTTTTACGGATATCGTATACCTTCCCTTAAGAAAGATAACAAAGGCCACGGAGCAATACGCCTCCGGCAACATGAAATATGAGTTCAGCGTGGAATCCGACGATGAGATAGGATATCTGGCAGCCTGTCTTAATTATCTCGCGGGCGAAATTGCCAAAACCGAGGAGAACGAAAAAAAATTCATTGCAAACGTTTCCCACGATTTCAGATCTCCCCTCACCTCCATAAAGGGTTACCTTGAAGCGATGTTAGACGGAACCATCCCCGCCGAGATGCATGATAAGTATATCAACATAGTTTTAAATGAAACAGAAAGACTTACAAAACTCACAAACAGCCTTCTTTCCCTTAACAACTTAGGTTCCCGTGAGATGTTCCTTGAAAAAACTGATTTCGATATAAACGAAACCATAAGAAATACCGTTTCCTCCTTTGAAGGAACCTGCCGCAAGAAAAATATTTCGGTGGAACTTATACTCACAGACGACATAATGTATGTAAATGCCGATTTCAGTAAGATCCAGCAGGTTCTTTACAACCTCCTTGACAATGCCATTAAATTCAGTAATACCCAATCCACCATAACCATTGAGACATCCCTTAAAAACAACAAGCTTTTCGTCTCGGTTAAGGATACGGGAATCGGCATTCCCAAGGAAGATATAGGTATGATCTTCGACAGATTCTACAAATCCGATCTCTCAAGAGGAAAGGATAAAAAGGGAACAGGCTTGGGTCTCTCCATAGTTAAGGAAATAATAAAAGCCCACAACGAAAATATAAACGTTGTGAGCACTCCCGGAGAGGGAACGGAATTTACTTTCACACTTACACAGAGCGTAAAAAAAGAAGACGAAGAGGTCATTTGACCTTTTCGTCTTTATTTGATGTACATTTGCGCGTAATGTAATTATTACATAATGTAACCGCGCGAAACACTCGAATTCCCCTTGCATCATTCATTATCATCCCTTAGAAAACAGCTTCTTCAATACAATGGGAGTCAGGATACTGGATATTATTATAAGGAGTATTACGGATGTAAAATACTCCGGAGCCAACATCCCCACATCCCGTCCCTTCTTGGATACTATAAGGGCAACCTCACCTCTTGTCATCATTCCCACACCGATCTTTAAGGAATCA
>JAILPU010000115.1 GCA_024699395.1 Lachnospiraceae bacterium
CCACAAAATAACGTCTGCAAATTTATTCACTCTTCGTCACCCCACTTGAACTCAATTTGACTGTTAGCATGAGTGTTTCTGGCTCTTTTTTTAGTTTTATTTAGATATTTGTCTATGTATGCCGATGGTCTGTTATCCATATCCGGGATTGCTCCAACTACCGACTCTGACAATTCTAACACATCAAGTATTTTCAAAAAATTGCTGAGCTGTAATCCGAGGTGCCAGTTTGTAAGGCGAGATGCTTGTTTGTAAATTGAAAACTGCATATTTGTAAACGAAACGCCAGTTTTGTACGCCAGATGCAATCACTAGCCTCGACGCTTGTCTATGGACCTGAGAATGGGACGGACGATTATACCCAGGTTATAGCGTACATTAACGCCGAATTCGCAAATATACAGGATCAGGAGAAACTCAAGAATGGTGAGATTGCCCAAGAAAGTGCCCAAGAAATTACCCAAGAAATCGCCCAAGAAAAACCGGATTGGAGTTAAAATGCCACCCGAGCGGTGGTAACAGGATACAGGATGCAGTGATATAATCTCTAAGACGGAATTATCTGACTGTCTATTATAAAGAAAAAAGTGAATATAACAAATAAACCGGTGAGGTTAAGGAGAATAACCCCCAGAATCTTTATCGGAAGTTTTTTGGAGGAACAGAGTGGCAAAAAGCTCCATATATTCCGGTAATTAAAGGTTGCCAGAATAATAAACATCAAAATGGAAAAACAGCATATGCGCTCAGCCCATTTGTGTGGTGCGGTGGCGCCCTCTATTTCCATGCATAAACTGAGGAAGGCAACAAGTGTATAAGTGATGGTTGCAAGTACAATCTTGGGGGTTTTACGCGTTCTGTACCCAGGTAAGGCGAAGCTTCGAAGGTTTTTTGGAAAACGGCGGGATGCGGAATCGCAGGACTGTAGTGCATCTTTTAATTCATCTATATTCTCATATCTGTCTTTGGGGTCAAGTCGTGTGCATTTATTTGCAATTTCCAAGTATGGTTTGTTGTGGGAATCGGTGACTGAAAGCATTTCTTTGAAAAGCATTCCGAGAGAATAAATATCTGTCTGCGGTGATGAAGCGCCGAAGCCGTACTGTTCCGGGGCAGCATATCCCTTGGTGCCAAGTAATACCGTATCCTCAGACATGTCAGGGGAATAGAATTTGGTGGCATTAAAATCCAAAAGAACTGCTCTGTTGTAATTGGTTATAATTACATTGGAGGGTTTTATATCCCTGTGTATCATTGGAGGATTAAAAGAATGGAGCTTTTCAAGCACCGAGCATAAGTCCCGCATGTAACTGAGACAATTGTCACTTGACAGATTGCCGGAGGCTATTAATTTATCAAGAGGGTTGCCGGATATATATTCTTCAATGATTATAAGCTGACCGTCGGATTCACAGAAGTCGATGATTTTGGGTATACCTTCTATATGTTTATCGAAGAGTTTTTTATAGACATCGATGTTGTAAACATTGAGGATTTTTTTGACAAAAAGTTCGCCGGTCTCAATGTGTTTTACAAGATAAATTTTGTGTGCATCGTTGATGGCCGTAACGGTTTTATAATATGAAATACGAAGACGATCGGTAAAATCCACGTTTTTCTGCCCCTTCTACATTTGTATGGGATAATTATACCAAACAGGAGGACCTTATGGAGGAAAAAAATACAAAGTATCTTGATGAGTCTCTCGGGAAAATACATATAGACGAGTTTGACAGATTCTTTGATGAAAATAAAGAATGCATGATAACCAATGAATTTGCTTTTTCCAACTATGTAAAAGATATTCTTGGGAAAAACGGAATAACCCAGCAGGCTGTGTTTTTAAAGGCAGATATACCGGAGCGATACGGGTATAAGCTTTTGTCAGGTGAAAAGAGAACCAGACAGCGGGATATTATTTTGAGGATATGCTATGCTGCCGAAATGACTTTGGAGGAAACCCAAGGGACACTGAAGAGGTACGGAATGCCGGAATTGTATTCAAAAATACCCAGAGATGCACTTTTAATGATAATTTTTAATGAAAGACCCGGAAGTATTATTGATGTCAATGAGTTGTTAAAAAAATATGGAATGGAAGCTTTAAGATCAAGCGGTTTGCAGGATTAATTTTCCCACTTCTGCGGTGGCAACGAATAGAAAGGCAGGGTGATATAATTAGCACATATTCTGAAAGTTAAAGAAGTTGATCGTATCGACACAAACAAAAAAGAACTATTTCTGATAATAAACATAATTGTGCCCATAATTGCCGGAACTATAGTATATTACATTTTTTTTCCGGATGTAATCTTTGTTAAACTGGCAGATAATCTGCTTGGCTGGGGAGTACATGTTAACAGGGCACATGAATTGGGAACAGTGGAACGGTTTTTAAGGTTCTATTTTCTTGACATGATGTGGGCATACGCATTTGTCTTTTCATTGGTTTATATTATCGGTAATAATAAAGCAGCACTAAGGAAGATTTTTATGATCGCTTTTGCTTTTTTTGCGTTCACAGAGATGCTTCAGCTAACGTCAGCGGTAAAGGGGACTTTTGATGTACTGGATATCTTGTTTGAATCTCTTTCCGAAGGAGCTGCTGTTTTTATTATAAAAATTTATTATTTATACAGAACGAGGAGGAAAATCAATGAAAAAGAGGAAAAAAACAGTTGCAGTCATCTTGACGATGGTGATTTTCGCTGCGATGGCCTTAGGTAGCGGATCGAGTGACGGTGATAAGAAGGAGATAGTAACTTCAAAGGAAGACACATCTCAGACAGAAAGTAAAGAAGAAGTTGAATCCGTTAAAGAGGAAAAAGCATCGGATATAACAATAGAGGAACAGGTGCTGCTTGACAGGGACGGAATCAAAATTACTGCCACCGGTTATGATCAGGACAGTATCTGGGGTGACGGAATCAAACTTTTGATAGAGAACGATTCGGACAAGGATTATACTGTGGGCTGCGATGCACTTATTGTCAATGATTATATGATAAGCGATCTTTTTGTAGAGGAAGTTGCTTCAGGTAAAAAATCAAATGATACTATGCATTTGTCATCTGCCGAACTTAAGGCAGCAGGAATCGACAATGTAGGTAAAGTTGAAATGTATTTCCATGCATACGATCAGGATTATGAGTATCTCTTTAAAAACGAATATTCCGAAATCAAGACGTCGGAATATGACAATATGGATACCACACCCAATGATGCGGGAACCGAGCTTTACAATGAAGACGGCATAAAAATAGTAGGTAAAACGGTGGACGAAAATTCCTTCTGGGGTATGGCGATTCTTCTTTATTGCGAGAATACTTCGGGTAAAAATGTGTGCATACAGGGTGATGACATGTCCGTAAACGGATTTATGATGAGTCCTTATTTTTCGACCACTGTTTACGATGGTAAAAAGTCCATCGATGAGATAACTGTTTTTTCAAGTGATATTGAAGAAAACGGTATTGAGAGTATCGATGAAGTAGAATTAAAGTTCCATATATTTGAGGATGATACTTACGATACCATCAAAGATACCGATCCCATAACATTTTCAGCTCAGTAGGATTTTGGGAGGACAAAGATAATGGCTTTAATTAATTGTCCGGAATGTGGTAAAGAAGGCATATCCAGCTCTGCAGCAGCGTGTCCTAGTTGTGGTTTTGATGTTAAAGGATGGCAACAGAGGATGGAAGATGAAAGGCTTGCTCAAGAAAAAGAGAAAAAGGCACAAGAAAATCTAAGAGAACAGGCCCAAAAAGAAAAAGCTGAAAGGCAAAGACTTATAAATTCCATTGCCGATCCGGCAATGTATGGTAAGATATGGATTTATGTGGTCATCTTAGTGTTTGGTACTATTTTTGCTGCTTTGGGTAGTATGTTCTGGCTTTTAGTGGCTCTGATTGGATGCGTAGTGTACTTTAGTTATTCAAATAATGAGTACAAAAAATGGCTTGAAAATCCTGAACAATATAAACTTGATAAGGCGACTCAAATGGCAGAAAAAAATGCTGTTCAAACCGGAGTCAAGGTTATACAGCCTCCTATGGTAAATGGTAATAACAAACTGTTTTGCCCGAAATGCG
>JAILPU010000117.1 GCA_024699395.1 Lachnospiraceae bacterium
CAATTCCGTTAATCACAAGCAGTACGGACTTGGCGTAGAATATTCCAGCGTTAAACACATCAGAGATTATTTCCTTGACAGAAGCTACAGAACAGAATCGGGAAGAATGTCTTTTTACGAAACCAGCTCCCAGGTAATGGAAGAGGTGGAGAACCTTTTGGGAGAGATGAACGGAGAGGCATTCCAGAATACTTTGTCCGATTTGTGGACATCGGTGCAGGAGCTTGCCAAAGATCCCGCCAATTCGGTGACCCAGTCGGTATTTGTGCAGCGTGCCTCTGAATTTATATTGAGAGGTCAGGCTGTTTATTCCGGTTTGGCAGCTTATCAGGATAATCTTAATGCCCAGATTAAACAGAAAGTAACACAGATCAACGAGTACGGCGATAAGATTACCGAACTTAACAATATGATTCGTTCCATTGAATCCGGCAGGGTTGAGAATGCCAATGATTTAAGGGATACGAGAGATTCTCTTCTTGATGAACTTTCAGCCATGACCGATGTCACATATTCGGAGGATATGTACGGCAATCTTAATCTTCAGATTGAAGGCGTTGATTTTGTCAAAGCAGGCACCTGTTACAAGATAGACCTTGATGTGGACGGAGCCACCGGTTTTTACACGCCCTTCTGGCCACAGAATGCGGCATACATTCTTAATGATGACGGCAGCAAAAAATATGACATCGAAGGTGCCACTGTTTTTAATCTTGAAAAAGAAGTATCAACCTCATCGGGAACGGATATCGGCGGCTTAAAGGCAATGCTTATGGCAAGAGGCGACCACAGAGCCGATTACACCGATATGGATAATTATACAAACAGTGTTTCCCAGTCGGTTTTAATGAATATACAGGCTGAATTCGATCAGCTTATCCACAGTGTGGTTTCAAAGGTGAACGGCATTCTTGCCGATGCAGCAGGGGTTACGGAGGGTAACCTTACTCTTTCCGATTCCACCGTATTGGAAAATGTTCGTTTCCTTGAGGCTGAGGGCTCATACTATATGAGAGGTGAGACCACGGCACCTCTTCAGGTTTTCTCCAAGATCAATTCGGATTCTTATAAGAAAGTGACGGGATCGGACGGTAAAGAGTATTGGGTTTATATGGAGGAGGATTCCGCCAAGAGAGATTCACTCTATACCGTAAGCAATATCAAGATAAACGACGAGCTTATACAGAATCCTTCAAGACTTGGACTTAGGCTGCCCGACGGCTCCGAGGACAATGCCACAGCCACCGCGTTAAAGGAAGCTTTTATGGAGGAAAAGTACACACTTAATCCTTCTGTTTTGAAAAAAACTTCCTTCGTTGATTACTACGGAGATCTTGTATCTCAGATAGCCAATTCGGGAGCGGTATTTAAGAGTATAACCGATGCCCAGACCAATACCGTGGGAAATATATCCGCAGCAAGAGAGCAGGTTGTGGGAGTTTCTTCCGACGAAGAACTTTCCAATATGATAAAGTATCAAAACGCTTACAACGCTTCCAGCCGCTACATAACAGTGGTGGACGAGATGCTGGAACATATTCTGGCAACCCTGGGAAGTTAATTGATGTACAACGGTTATTATTGCCGGATATCAAAGATGTACAGTCAAACAGGACGAAGGTTTTGACAGTATTATTGCAGAATGTAAAAGAAGTCTGCAGGAAATATAGAATCTGATTCATATCGGCCTAGTAAACGGTAATTGAAATAAGATGGGAGGAGAGAGGATATGCCTTCACAGTTTTTTGGATTAAATATAGCATATACCGGACTTTTGGCAAGCAATGCGGCCTTAAATACAACCGCCAACAATATTTCCAATGTCCAGACAGAAGGCTACAGCAGGCAGCAGGTTAAGCAGCAGGCTGCGGATGCTCTCAGGGTCTTTCGGACCTACGGCTGTGCCGGTGCCGGTGTGGAAACTCTTTCCATCGAGAGAGTAAGAGATCAGTTTTATAACGATAAATTCTGGAATAATGAGCAGTATCTGGGAGAGTACAAGTCAAAGCAGTATTACATGAAGCAGCTTGAAGATTACTTTGACGATACCGATTCCGCAGGTTTCAAATCCGTTTTTGACAGAATGATGTTAAGCGGTCTTGAGGAACTTTTAAAGGATCCCTCCAGTGCCACTGCCAAATCCCAGTTTGTGGGTCTTTCCGGATCTCTGGCTGAGTATTTTAACGGTATGTACGGAAATCTCCAGAAGATGCAGAAGGATGTTAACAGCGAGATAAAGCTTAAGGTGGATGAGATCAATTCCATAGCAGGAGAACTTGCGACTCTCAATAAGCAGATAAATACCATAGAATTGGCAGGGGGAACCGCCAATGAGTTAAGAGATAAAAGAGAGCTTCTGGTGGATCAGCTTTCCGCCATTGTGGATGTTACCGTTACAGAGACTCCTGTTTATGATACCAACGATCTTACCAGAGAGACAGGTGCTCACAGATATCTGGTGAAGATAGCCGGGGGACAGGTTCTCGTGGATGCCAATGATTTTAACGGTTTGGAGTGCAGGGCGAGAGCCGATTACAACAAGGTTAACCAGAGTGATATAGACGGTCTCTTTGATGTCTACTGGACAGATACCGATCAGCAGTTTAATCTGTACAACGCCGCAATGGGCGGTACCTTAAGGGGGCTTGTACAGATGAGAGACGGAAACAACGGTGAAAATTTCAGAGGTACCATAAAAGCGGTAAGCAGCGATGATGTCAAAGATACCGTTACCGTTTCGGTTAAGGATGATTACCTTAAGGATCTTAACAAATCAAACCTTTCGGATTCCGGCGGAATTATAAAACTGGGAACCAAGAATTATTATTACGAATCCTGGACCTTTAACAGAACCGTGGATGAAAGCGGCAATGAGGAATATACATATACCTTTACTCTTGCGGGGAGAGAGCTTAATCCCGAGCGTATAACCACCGATCGTATCAACATGCAGGCCGACATAAGTCATTCCATAGATTATCAGGGAATTCCTTATTACATGTCCCAGATGAATGAGTGGGTAAGAACCTTTGCACAGAAGGTTAACGATCTTCTCACAAGCGGATACAATTCTGCGGGAACAAAGGGCGCGATGCTCTTTACGGGAGATATGGCAACTTCCAATGAGCAGTTTGAATTTGAAAAAAGATATGATGTGGACGGTGATATTTCCATAGATGTAAATGATGACAGTTATTACAGACTGAATGCCGGAAATATGACAATTCTGTCAGCAATGGGGCTGGATGCATCACTTTTGGCAAACCGATACGAGGAGAGCGACGGAGTGGAGCAGAGCGATCTTCTTTCGGATCTCAGACTTCTTGCCACAGACAAGAACAGATTCGATTACAGGGGATGTGCCGCAGGAGAATTCCTTACCTGTGTGCTTTCCGATATAGCGCTTAATGCTTCGGGAGCCAATACCTTTACCGAGAGCTTCGGAAATATTTCCTCAGCCATCAATACCCAGAGACTTTCCATTTCGGGAGTGGATGAGGATGAGGAAGCACTTAATCTTGTAAAGTATCAGAATGCATACAACTTAGCATCCAAGATGATCCAGACCTTCAGCGAGATATATGACAGACTTATACTTGAGACGGGAGTATAAAGTCGGACTATGAAAAATAATAAATGCTTGAAAGTCGGACACAGATTAAATTCAAACCCCTGAGAAAAGTGTAATCCTGCGGGGCGGATGCCGGATATTGAAGATGTGATTCGCAGGATGTATACGACAGATGATGAAGATATAATCCTGTGGGATGCGGGTGGCAGTGAAGTTTTAAAAAGGGAGAGATCAATATGCGTATAACAAATAAGATAATGCAGAATAACAACCTCTCAAATATTAATACAAACAAGGTTTTGGAGGACAGACTTTCCAATCAGATGTCCACACAGAAGAAGATAAACCGTCCTTCGGACGATCCCGTTGTGGCCATAAGAGCCTTGAGATTAAGAACTTCCGTTACCGAGGTTACGCAGTATTACAGTAAGAACATTCCCGATGCGTCAAGCTGGCTTGATGTGACGGAGGGTGCATTAAATAATCTCTCCACCATAATAACCAATATGATATCCCAGTGTACCAGAGGAGCAAACGGAGATATAACCACCTCCGACAGAGAGATAATATTGGAGCAGCTTAAAGCACTGAGCGGAGAGGTTTATACAACCGGTGATGTGGATTACGCGGGGCGTTATGTTTTCGCAGGATACAGAACAGACACTTCCATGTGCTTCCCCGAGGAGACCGACAAACAGTATTCCATAACAGAGCAGATACATAATTCCGAACTTGATGCGGTGACGGCGGTGAACATGGGAAATGTTACCGATATAACCGAAGTCAATTACATGGAAGCGGGCATTAAGGATATAAAGGAGCAGGCAGTATCCAAAGTGGACGTTCACAGATTCAGACTTGCATACTCCGATTGCTCCGACAGGGATGATATAAACGTTTGTGTTAAATCTTCGGACAATCCCGTGAGCGTGGACTGGTCCATGACGGCAACGGGAGACAGCGCCATTGTAATGAAACATTCCTACGAGGACCCCTACACACTGGTGGCAGAAGATCCCGACCTTTGTATATACGTTCCCGAGACGGGAGAACTTCTTCTTGGGGATAACAGATACCAGAAGCTTATGGAAATAAAGGATGATGTCACCACCGTTAAGGATGAGAGTGAAATCCTTGTAAGCTATGAAAAAGATAAGTTCGTAAAAGGGGATTTGAGACCTGAGCACTATTTTTATTGTGAGTCTGATGGAGTAAAATATAATAAGGGTTATCTCAATTCCGAGAAGGAAAAGCAGATCATAGAGTATGACGTGGGATTTAATCAGACGATCCAGGTCAATACCGTATGTGATGAGTGTTTCGTTCACGGTATAAAGAGAACAGTGGACGATCTTTCCGATACTGTTGATGAGGTAGCGCAGCTGGAAAAACTTAAATCCACCCTCACCACTCTTAAAACAAAGGCTACAGGTGAGGATGAGAAAGTACTGGGGGACCAGTTGGATGCGGTGGAAAAGGCTTTGACGCTTTCCAAGGACAAATGTCAGAAGATGTTCGAAAAGAGTATCACAGCTTTCCAGAACTACCTTAACAATACCAATATAGCCATGACCAACTGCGGTACCAGAAGCAGCAAGCTCGCTCTTGTAGAGAGCAGAATGCAGAATCAGAAGACCACATACGAAACATTGAAGAGTGAAAATGAGGATGTGGACATTACCGAGACGGTCATCAATCTTCAGGCTGCCAGCACCACATATCAGGCGGCACTTATGGCTACCGGAAAGATTTCACAGACAACTTTACTTAATTATTTATAAACGAGGAGGCTAAAAGATGAAAGTTAATACCAGGATTTTTGGGGAAATCGATGTTGATGACAGCAAGATCATTACTTTCGACAAGGGTATTTTGGGATTTCCCGAGCTTAAGAAGTTTACGCTTTTGCATGACGCCGAGCAGGGTGAGGATGCCGGCATCAGATTTTTACAATCCCTGGATGAAGGGGCTTTTGCAATGCCCGTTATGAATCCTTTGATAGTAAAGCCCGATTACGATCCTACGGTTGAGGATGAACTTTTCAAGAATCTGGGAGAATTAAGCGCCGACAATATTCTTGTTCTTGTAACGGCTACCATTCCTTCCGACCTCACCAAGATGACCGTCAATCTCATGGGACCCATTGTTATAAATGTGGACGCTCACAAGGCATGTCAGGTAATTGTGGAAAATTCCGATTATCCCGTAAAATTTCCTGTGTATGAAATCTTAAAAAAGGGAAAGGAGCGTGAATAGGATGCTCGCATTATCACGTAAGAAAAATGAAGCTATCGTTATCAACAACGATATTGAGATAACAATACTGGATGTAAAGGGAGAACAGGTTAAGGTGGGTATTTCAGCTCCCAGAGAGATTCCCGTATACCGCAAGGAAGTATACGTACAGATACAGAAAGCCAATGAGGAGGCTGCTGACGTTTCCGGAATCGAAGCTCTCAAAAATCTTTTTTAGAAAAGTGTAAACTTTTTATTTCCTTTTGCCGATAAATAGAGTGAAAAGCAACATAATGTGAGTCCACGGAGGGACTCATTTGACAGTCACAGTGACACGGAGGTGAATAAGATGGCAATAGAACCTTTAAACAGTGCGATGACCTATCAGTCACAACTTGCATCCAAACCTATTCCCACGGCGCAACAGGGCCAGGAAAGCTCAGTTGACCGTGATATTAACATGCATGGAACTGAGAGGATCGATAAAACAACTCTTATTGTTGAAAATGCCCAGAACAGCAACAAGCAAAACGGTACCGGAGCCCAGGGCAAGGAAGGTACCGGCAATGAGCAGATCAAAAAAGCTGTTGAGCAGATGAACAAGAGCATGAATAAGAACATGACCAATTCAGAAGCCGTGTTCGGAATTCATGAAGGAACCAACAGGGTGACCATCAAGATAATTGACAGGGACACCAAGGAGGTTATTAAGGAACTGCCCCCGGAAAAGACCCTTGATATGATAGCAAAGGTTTGGGAGATGGCAGGTATCCTGGTTGACGAAAGGAGGTAGCCTATGTCATCACAGATGAGATTGTCGGGCCTTATCTCCGGAATGGATACCGAGAGCATCATTACCCAGCTTGTATCATCCCGGAAGACAAAGGTTGATAAGGCAGTTAAGGGCAAGACCAGACTTGAATGGAAACAGGATGCCTGGAAGAACCTTAACACGAAAATAAAAAGTTTTCAGGACAAATACATAAACAATATGAGGTTCAGATCCTCATATATGAAAAAAACCACTTCGGTCTCCAATTCATCCGCCGCAAGCGTAATAACGGGTGAGGAGGCCATGAACGGCGTTCAGACATTATATATTGATAAGCTGGCAAAGACTTCTTTCCTTACAGGAGGAGAGATAAAGGGTGGCGGCAATGCCGATGCACTGTCAACTGCAGGAGATCTCGGCTGGGGAACAGGTACCCTTACCTTTACCCAGGGTGAAAAGAGTGTCAATATAGATGTCACCGAGACCACATCCATATCCGATGTTCTTACAAAGCTTAAGGATTTCGGTCTCAATGCCAATTTTGACGCCAAGAATCAGAGATTCTTTATAAGTGCCAAGGAGTCGGGAAAAGATTATGACTTCACCGTTTCCTCGGACAATAGCGAACTTTTAAAGAATATGGGTCTTTCAGAGGATGAAAGCCTTCCCGCTGTCAACAGAGCAAGCAAGGTTAAGGGCGAGGATGCCTCCATAAGACTTAACGGCGCTACTTTTACAAGCAATACCAATGTATTTACAATAAACGGCCTTACCATCACGGCCATGGATGTTTCCGAATCACCCATTACTTTATCAACCAAGGACGATACCGAAGGTATCTACGGAATGATAAAGGATATGATAAAGAGTTACAGCTCTCTTATCAATGAGATGGATAAGCTTTACAATGCACCCAACGCTTCTTCCTACGATCCCCTTACGGATGAGGAAAAGGAAGCAATGAGTGATACCGAGGTGGAAAAGTGGGAGACCAAGATTAAGGATTCCCTCTTGAGACGTGACTCGGAAGTTGATACCGTTTCCTCCGCTTTAAAGCAGCTTATGTCTTCGGGCATAGAAGTCGGGGGAAAGACAATGTATCTTTCGGATTTCGGAATAAGCACATTGTCCTGGTATGATTCGGCGGAGAATGAGAAGAATGCTCTTCATATTGACGGAGATCCCGATGACGAAGCTACCTCCGGAAAAGCTGATAAGCTTAAAGGTATGATAGCAGCGGATCCTGAGTCTGTAGTGGATTTCTTCTCACAGCTTTCCAAGAATGTCTACCAGAAGATGACCGATCTTTCCAAATCCGTGGACGGATACAGAAGTTACGGAAGCTTTTACAACGATAAGAGGCTTAAGGCTGACTTTACGGATTATGAATCCAAGATCAAGGAGCTTGAAACTAAGCTGGCTACATATGAAGATAAATGGTATGCCAAATTCGCCAAGATGGAGACAGCTATGGCTAAGCTTCAGGATTCTACAAGTGCCGTTACGGCATTATTAGGAGGTTAATGATCTATGGCTTTGCCTAATGCGTATGCTCAATACAAAAATTCCAAAATCCTCACCGCTTCCCCTGCGGAGCTGGTATTGATGCTCTATGACGGCGCCATCAAATTCTGTAATATCGCCATCACAGCCATCAACGAGGGAGATATCCAAAAGTCTCACGAGAATATAATGAAAGCCGAGAAGATAATCGATCATTTCAGATTGACACTGGATATGAAATATCCTGTCTCTCAGGATTTTGACAGGATTTACGAATATCTTGCTCAGCGCCTTATACAGGCCAATCTCAAAAAGGATACGGAAATACTTGAAGAGGTTGTTACTCATTTGAGAAGCGTGAGAGAGACCTGGGTTACGGTTATGAAGACTGCCAATACGGTAAAGGATACGGTCAATGGATAATTATTTGCAGGTGCTTAAAGAGAGCCTTCTTAAAAAAGAGGGGCTTCTGGGAGATATCTTAAAACTTTCCGGTGAACAGGAAAAGCTTATAGGCGATAAATTTGATGCCGAAGCTTTTGACAAACTGGTGGATGAAAAGGATAAGCTTATAGATGAGGTATTAAAACTTGACGAGGGCTTTGAGAGTGTCTACTCCAAAGTTGCCGAAGAGCTTAGGGACAGCAAAGATGAACATGCTGATGATATCCTCAGAATGAAGGAACTTATATCATCCATAACGGAAAAGACCGTCTCCATACAGGCTGTTGAAGGCAGGAACAAGCAAAAGCTCAACGATTTTTTTCAAAAGGAGAGGAAGAAAATCTCCGAGAGTAAGCGTAGTTCGGCGGTGGCTTTTAACTACTATAAAAGTATGGGATACGGAAACACCGCTTCCAACAGTATATTGGATCAAAAAAAATAATAAAAAAGGGTTAAGTAAACGGGTATATTGCCCGATATACTTATTGACTGAAGGAAAACAGTCATTCAAAAACCATTACCATTGTTGATGGTGAACAAGCGAAGCGTACGGCGTATAGGTCATCATCTCACCCGAGTGGCAGGGACGTCACCGGAATAATTCAAGGAGGAAAATATTATGGTAGTACAACACAACTTAACAGCAATGAACTCTAACAGAATGCTTGGCCTTACCTCTGCAACACAGGCAAAGTCAACCGAGAAACTGTCAAGTGGTTACAAGATCAACCGTGCAGCTGACGATGCAGCAGGTCTTGCTATATCCGAGAAGATGAGACGTCAGGTAAGAGGTCTTACCCAGTCCGCTTTGAACGCACAGGATGGCGTATCCATGGTTCAGACAGCAGAAGGTGCTTTGAATGAAGTTCATGATATGCTTCAGAGAATGAACGAACTTGCAGTTAAGTCAGCAAACGGAACCAATCAGGACGAAGATCGTGCATATATCAATCAGGAAGTTGAAGCTCTTAAAGCAGAGATCACAAGAACTGCAGATCAGACTACTTTCAATGAGCGCGGACTTCTCAATGCTAATCAGGAAGTTAGTCTCCAGGTTGGAACCGAAGGCGGACATACCATTTCTGTTGGATTAAGCAAAATGGATGCTGCTACAATCGGTGTTGGTGGTGTTGATGTTTCTACATCAGCAGGTGCTACAAGTGCTCTTGATTCCATCAAGGGAGCTATCAAATCTGTATCAAGTCTTCGTTCAAGTCTTGGTGCAGCTCAGAACAGACTTGAGCACACTATCAACAACCTTAACAACGTTGTAGAGAATACAACCGCAGCTGAAAGCTCAATCCGTGATACAGATATGGCTACAGAGATGGTTAAGTATTCCAACAACAACATCCTCGCTCAGGCTGGTCAGGCAATGCTTGCACAGGCTAACCAGAGTAATCAGGGTGTTTTAAGTCTCTTAAGCTAATCTTAGGAAACTACAACTGAATAAGTAACAAACTTTAAAACTTAATGTCGTGCCGGTCCGAAGCGTACGATCGGACCGGCGGACATATTAACCGGGTGGCAAGGAAGTCATCTGAGTACAATTCAAGGAGGAAAATATTATGGTAGTACAGCACAATTTAACAGCAATGAACTCTAACAGAATGCTCGGCCTTACAGCTGCAACACAGTCCAAATCCACTGAGAAGCTTTCCAGCGGATATAAGATTAACCGTGCCGCAGACGATGCAGCAGGTCTTGCTATATCAGAGAAAATGAGACGTCAGGTAAGAGGTCTTACCCAGTCTTCATTGAACGCACAGGATGGCGTATCAATGGTTCAGACAGCAGAAGGTGCTTTGAATGAAGTACACGATATGCTTCAGAGAATGAACGAACTTGCAGTTAAGTCAGCAAACGGAACCAATCAGGACGAAGATCGTGAGTATATCAATCAGGAAGTACAGGCTCTTAAAGCAGAGATCACAAGAACTGCCGATCAGACTACTTTCAATGAGCGCGGACTTCTCAATGATAACCAGGAAGTTAAGCTTCAGGTTGGAACCGAAGGTGGACACACCATTTCTGTTGGATTAAGTAAAATGGATGCTGGTACCATAGGCGTTGGAGACGTTAATGTTTCCACATCGGCCGGTGCTACAAGCGCTCTTGATTCCATTAAGGGAGCTATCAAGTCTGTATCAAGTCTTCGTTCAAGTCTTGGTGCAGCTCAGAACAGACTGGAGCACACGATCAATAACCTCAACAACGTTGTAGAGAATACAACCGCAGCTGAGAGCTCGATCCGTGACACCGATATGGCTACAGAGATGGTTAAGTATTCCAATAATAACATCCTTGCTCAGGCAGGTCAGGCGATGCTCGCACAGGCTAACCAGAATAATCAGGGAGTACTTAGCTTATTGAGATAAGATAGTCTGAACTGAAGAAAAGCCCGGTCATCTAAAAAAAGATTGTGCAAAAAGGGATTGGATCTTCCAATCCCTTTTTAATGTAAAAAGGATAAACCGCATGTCAAAGATTATCTATATTAAAACTGATGCAATAGAGCTGGAAGATATTAAAAGAGTACTGGTACGGATGGGGAATGAGGTGGTAGTGTACCCTGGGAAAATGAATTCGGTCCGCGTTTTGCCCGAGGAGGTTAAAAAGCTATCCGAATTTATAAAAGAACAGGGGGCTTTGTTTGCCATATCCTATGATTTTATTCCCTCCATTGCCCAGAGCACAATGGAGGCCAAGATTCCATATGCGGCATTTGTGTATGACGATCCCCAGGTGGAATGTTATACCATGTATGCTCAGTACCCCAACGTGTATCTTTTTGTCTTTGACAGACATGAACAGAAAAGGCTTCTTAATCTGGGCCTTAAAAACGTATATTATACCGTTTTGGGAGTGGATAAGGATAAAGAAAAATATATCCCCCCGGACAGTGATTATACTCCCTGTGATTGTGACGTCGCTTTTGTGGGACAGCTCTATAACACATCTTATATGGATAAGGCTCTAAACTCCATGAGTGACGAAATGAGAGAAAAGCTTTTGGATACTGTGGATGAGAAAGCTTTAAAATGGGAGGACGGTTCCTTTTACGGGGTATTTCCCGACGATATCTGCGATCATCTTGCGAAATATGACGGTTTTGAATATAAGAAAAAATATCCTTACATAGACAGACATCTTTTCTTTGAAGCTGCTGTGGCAGCAAGGCTTGTGGCGAGAAAAGAAAGGCTTGTCGTGCTTAATGCCCTTTCCCAAAAGTATAAGGTATGTCTTTATACTTTTGATAAAGATACAAAAGACTTGTGCGAAAGTGTATCTATTCGTCCCGGAGCAAAATATGACAGACAGGTTTCCAAGGCATACCGGGCGGCCAAAATTAATCTCAACATTCCTCTTCACACCATTGAGATGGGTGCGAACCAGAGAGTCTTTGATATTATGGGAGCGGGAGGATTTGTTATCTCAAGCTATAATGAGGAGCTGGAAAGACTCTTTGTATGTGATGAGGAAATCGTTCTTTTTAAGGATATGAATGAGCTTGAAGAAAAGGTTTCTTATTATCTTAATAACAAAGAGGCAAGAGAAAGAATAGCAAGGCAGGGCAGGTTAAGGATAGAGAAGGAATATAATCTTCAATCGATCCTTGAAAATATTATTGAGATTGTGACAACAGACATTAAAAATAAAGATTGTGAAATGACCTACGACAAACTTTGGAAAAGTGATATTGAGAGGGTAATTCTCGTAAAAGCCTCCTCTCTTATGAATGAAAAAATGTGGCTTGAAGCGTACAAAGCACTGAGGGAAATTCCCAACCCTTCCCTTGAAGCACAAAATCTTGTTGTCTCCATGGAGAGAATCATCAACAGCTTGTAGCATAAAAATATTCGGAAAAATTCGTAAAAAAGGCTAAAGTTTCAAAGCACCCTTCCGATATATATTACAGATGACCAGTAACACTTTAGTAACACTTTACTTCAGAGATGACAACGTAAACTCAAGTCGCGTACAGCATGGATGCGATTATTCAAGAAAAAAGGAGAAAAAGTTATGGTAGTACAGCACAATCTTACAGCAATGAACTCAAACAGAATGTTAGGTCTTACAACCGCCTCACAGGCTAAATCCACTGAGAAATTATCAAGCGGGTACAAGATTAATCGTGCGGCTGATGATGCTGCAGGATTGGCTATTTCCGAGAAGATGAGACGTCAGGTAAGAGGTCTTACACAGGCTTCCTTAAATGCCCAGGACGGTATCTCAATGGTACAGACAGCAGAAGGTGCTTTGAACGAAGTACACGATATGCTTCAGAGAATGAATGAGCTTGCAGTTAAGGCTGCAAACGGAACCAATCAGGAAGAGGATCGTGGTTACATCGATTCCGAGGTTCAGGCTCTTAAGGCAGAGATAGACAGAACAGCAGAGCAGACAACCTTTAACGAGAGAGGATTACTTGATTCCGATCAGACGGTTAATCTTCAGGTTGGTACAGAGGGTAGCCACACCATCACAGTGGAACTCAGCGCAATGAATGCAAGTTCAATAGGTATCGATGGTGTTGATGTTTCTACATCAGCAGGTGCTGCAGGCGCTTTGGATACCATTAAGGGCGCTATCAAGAAGGTTTCAGACCTTCGTTCCAATCTCGGTGCAGCTCAGAACAGACTTGAGCATACCATCAATAACCTTAACAACGTTGTTGAGAATACAACCTCAGCTGAGAGCTCAATCCGTGATACAGATATGGCTACAGAGATGGTTAAATACTCTAACAATAACATCCTTGCTCAGGCAGGTCAGGCAATGCTTGCTCAGGCCAATCAGGCAAATTCGGGTGTTATGTCCCTTCTTCAGTAAATACGCTTCGCATAAAAAGAGGCCTTCGGGCCTCTTTTTAGTTACATAGTTACCAAATTGTGCTAAAATTGTATTGTGTATCAGAAAATGCATGTAAACGGGGTATAATATGTTAAATTTTCCTAACAGTTTCTTTGAGAGAGAAGTGAGGGACGGCTTTGTGGTGGGGGAAACCATGAAACGCTACTGGTCTGGGGAAATGGAAGTCCTTGCCCAAATAGACAGAGTTTGTAAAAAACACGGGCTGAGATATTATCTTTATTTCGGAACTCTTTTGGGTGCGGTAAGGCACAAGGGTTTTATTCCCTGGGATGACGATCTTGATATTGCCTTACTCCATGAGGATTATATAAAGTTCATGGAAATTGCCCGGTCGGAACTCCCGGAAGGCTTTATCGTAAAAAATGCCTATACCATGTATGAGCACAGGGATTTTTTCACAAGGGTGGAGAATGCCACTGCCATCAGATTTGACGATGACAACATGAAGGAATTTCATGATTGTCCTTTTGTAGCGGGAGTGGATGTATTTCCTCTTTACAATGCACCCAGAGATAAGAATGAAAGGGAAATCCAGAGAAATCTTCTCAGAAGTGTGGCCCATGCCTCAAGACTGTGTGAGGAAAAAGAAACCGATCTTCTGGCAAAGGAGTTGGTGGAGCTTTCTCAGATTACCGGTTATGAATTTGATGAAAGCTGTGCTCTTATAACACATCTTACAAGACTTTTCGATCAGCTAAGCAGGTTATACACCAAAGAGGAGTGTGACTGCGTCACTGATTTCTATATGGATCTGATAAAACCCTACGAGATTCCCCGTTCACTTTATGAGAAGGAAGTGACAATGCCCTTTGAGGGCTTTGAATTTCCGGTTCCAGAGGGTTATGATTACATCTTAAAATGTTCTTTTAAAGACTATATGGTTCCCAAAATCTACGAAAATCATCATTATCCGTCGTACAAAGAGCAGGTTAAGCTCTGGGGTGACAGGCTGGAGTTATATGATGTGGCATTAAAGCAGAATAACGATAATGTTAATTTAATTGTTCCCGAAAAAGCAAATTGTGATGTCTCTTTTAGTGAAGCCAAAGAGGAGCTTCCCGAAGACTGGCTTAATACCATTTATTATGACGATGAAGGCGGGAATAAGAAGGCTAAGAAGGTTTTACTGTATTATACGGGAGCCACAGAGGTGATTAATCATTCCGGCAATGTGATACAGAAAATAAGAGAAAATCTTGAAGTGTTTAAATCACAGGATGAAGTGGTGATATGGTGGGCCCCCTGCTTAATAGATAATCTCAAACTTTTAAATCTTAATAAGGTTATACCGGAGACTGTCAGGGATTTTGGGGAACTTATAGAGAGTTTTAAGACAGAGAAAACAGGTATTCTGGACGATACGGGAAACATGACCAGAGCATTTAAGTATGCTTCTGCATATTACGGAGATCCGTCTCTTTTTTCGGATTATTATCTTCAGACTAAAAGACCTGTCATGTATCAGAATTACAGGGAGGTAGCGAAATGAGCTGTGAATTTATGGCGTCAATGATGTGCGCGGATTTCGGACATTTGGAGAGGGAGATAAGAGATCTGGAAGTGGCGGATATAGATTCTTTTCATGTGGATATCATGGACGGAAGATATGTTCCCAATTTTGCCATGTCCTTAAGTGATATGGCCTATATCGCAAGAACTACGAAAAAGCCTTTGGATGTCCATCTTATGATAGAGCATCCCTGCACCCATCTGGAATTGTTTTTAGACAGGTTGAGAAAAGGAGATACGGTTTATATCCATCCCGAAGCGGAGTATCATCCTTCCACGACTCTGCAAAAGATAATCGATGCCGGGATGACACCGGGAATTGCCATCAATCCGGGAACAAGCGTGGAGACAGTCTACGAGATGTTAAGGATTGTGAAAAAAGTGCTTGTGATGAGCGTGAATCCCGGAAATGCGGGCCAGATGTTTTTGCCCTACGTAAGTAAGAAGTATGAGAGGATACTTCCCTTAAAGGAGGAGATGGGCTTTAAGGTGTACTGGGACGGAGCCTGCGGTATGGATAAGATTACGGAGTACGCGCCAAAGGGCGTGGACGGTTTCGTTCTTGGAACCACAGTTTTGTTCGGTCACAAAAAAACATACACGGAAATACTTAAAAAGGTTCGTAAGGTAGTGGGGGAAGGTTAATGAATGCTGCTTTGATTTTGTCCGGGGGAACGGGGAGCCGTTTTAACTCGGATATTCCCAAACAGTACTGCAAAATAAATGACAGAACTGTCATTTCATATGTGATAGAAGCGTTTTTTCATCATCCCGATATAGAGGCGGTTCATATAGTGGCGGAGCCCGAATACAGGGATTTAATTGAAGCCGATATAGAAAAATACGGAAAGCCCGGACTGTTCAAAGGTTTTTTAAAACCCGGAGTAAACAGACAGCTTTCTGTTTTAAACGGGCTTCGGGGAATGCTTTCATATATGGAAGATGATGATGTGGTGCTTATTCATGATGCCGCAAGACCTGCGGTGAGTAGAGAACTGATTTCGGGTGTGATTTCGGGGATGGAGGACCATGAGGGCATTGTGCCTGTTATCCCTGTTAAGGACACTGTCTACGAATTGGATTGCGAGAGGAAAATAAGCGGTCTTCTATGCAGGGATAAGCTGGGTGCCGGTCAGACTCCCGAAGGATTTGTGATGGGAAAGTATTTTAAGGCCAATACTGATCTTCTTCCGGAAAAAATACTTGGTATAAGGGGTTCGGCGGAGCCTGCCTTTTATGCCGGGATGGATATCGGTGTTGTCCCCGGGGATGAGAACAATATAAAGCTCACCACCCGTGAGGATTTTAGCCGTATTTCGAATATCATTAATGATGTCGGGACACACCGGTTATAAATCCGTTAGTAATATATCGGAAGAGTACAATAATAATTCCGTTAGTAATATATCGAAAAAGAGTGAGAAGATATATCAGATGATTAGGTACCTGTGGTCGGAAAAGATTGAACAATATAAATTGAAGGTTAACGCCGACTGAATTAAGTAAAAATATGAGAGTTATAAAATAATGGTAACACATGGAGGGAATATGAAAGCCCAGGTGCTTTACAAAATAGGGGATCTTAGATATGAGGACAGGGACAAGCCGGGAGTAAAAGAGGGAAATGTTCTTGTTAGAGTCAGAGCGGCAGGAATCTGCGGTTCCGACGTGCCCCGCATATTGAAAAACGGAGCCCACATTCACCCAATAGTCTGCGGACATGAGTTTGCGGGGGAAGTGGTGGAAGGTGATAAGAAACTTTTGGGAAAGAGAGTCACAGTTTTTCCGTTAATTCCCTGCAGAAAATGTAAAATGTGCGAAGCAGGGCAATATCAGCTTTGCAGACATTATGATTATCTGGGTTCAAGATCCGACGGAGCCTTTGGGGAATATGTTTCGGTCCCCGTGGAAAACCTTGCGGAAATCGGGGACAATGTATCCTTTGAGGCAGCAGCCATGACAGAACCCTTCAGCGTGGCATATCATGCAGTTCAGATTGCTTTCGGTGACATTGATGAAATAAGTCCCGAAGTACTTAAACAAAAGGTGACGGTGTGGGGCGCAGGGACCATAGGTCTAATGCTCACCATGCTCCTTAAAGCCCGAGGGTTTAAAAATATATATGTGATAGGAAACAGGGAATATAACAGGCAGAGCGTTTTGAATCTCATAGGAGATGACATTCATTTTATCCCTTATTGGGAGGAGGATTTCAAAGATATTTTCCAAAGCAAAATGGGAGATGAAGGCTCTATGACCATATTCGATTGCGTGGGAAGACCCGAAGTGTTTGAAGGCGCTGTGGAACTTGCACCACCCACAGGTCAGATTATACTTGTGGGAAACCCTTTGGCGGATCTTGGGCTTAAGAGAGAGATTTACTGGAAAATATTGAGAAATGAGTTAACTTTGAAGGGCGTCTGGAATTCCTATTTTGACATAAGGGGTAACCATATGGGAAAGGACAGGGCAAAGGACAGCTGGACCGGAGTTCTTAAACTTATGGAAAGAAAAGAGGTGGATCCTGAAAAACTTATCACCCACAGAACCGAACTTAAAGATCTTATGACAAACATACGCATGATGAACGAAAGAAGCGAAGATTATATCAAGGTCATGTGTGTAATGTGACAGGGAGGATTTGAAAATGGCGGTTTATTTAACATCTCCCGCCGGGGTTGCCACGGGAGGGACGGAACTGCTTCACCAGTTTGCGGCGGCAATGTCGGACAACGGTGTTGAGTGTTATATGATATATCCCGACAGAAAAAAGGACGTGGATCCCGTCCCGGAAAGATTTAAAAAATATAATGTAAAGGTCGCTCCAAATTATCCCGACAAAGAGGATTCTTTTCTTGTGCTTGCGGAGACTCAGGTTCATTTTGCAAGGGAATGCGTAAAGGGGCGCTTAATGATATGGTGGCTCTCCGTTGATTTTTACCGTATGGCATATGAAAGTGAGATTAAGGAAAGAGGAATCGATGCTTTTAATCTTAAAGAGAAAACAAATGTAATCCACAGGGTTCAGTCTTTCTATGCCGGAGAATTTTTGAAAAATGAAATGGGGATAGAGGAATATGATTTCCTTGGGGACTATATCGGAGATGAGATCATCGATTTTGCCTTGAAATACTCCCATCAGGTGGAAAAGAAGAATTACTGCATCTACAATCCCAAGAAGGGGTATGAATATATTAAGCCTTTGATGGATGCCTGCAAGAAGGAGATAACCTGGGTGCCTCTTCAGAATCTTACGCCTTTTGAGATGGCGGGGCTTATGAGTCTGTCCAAGGTGTATGTGGATTTCGGAATGCATCCCGGGATGGATAGAATTCCCAGAGAGGCAGCAGCCTGCAGAGCGCTGGTACTTACAAACAAAAAGGGAAGCGCCGCCAATGACATAGACGTACCCATTCCGGACAGGTTTAAGATAGAGGATTATCAAAACGTTGAGGGGGTACTTGAAGTCATATACGAAATGTTGGATGACTATGAAAATCTTAAACAACTGTATGAACCCTACAGAGAAATTATATTCGGACAGAAAGAAAAGTTTATTGAAGACGTTAAAAAACTGGTGGAAACAATAATGATTTAAGAACTGAAACCTAACAGTTGAAAGTATAAAATATTGCCAAATATCGGCTAAAAAAGTACTTGATTTGACTCATGGTATATCGTATATTATTCAAGGTGCCTTTTTGGGACGAATAAAAATGTACCAGTAGGAGACTTAAAATGAGTAAAGCCGATATATTGAAAAAAGAAATTTTGAGAAGCTACAGAAGCGTGAGAAAGTTTGCGCTTGAAATGGGTATTCCTTATTCCACACTTGTAACAGCCCTTGAGAGAGGCATTGACGGTATGGGATATGGTACCGTTATAAAGATATGTGACAAACTGGGACTTAATCCCGTTGATCTTTCTCCCCTTGAGAACGATATGACTTTGGGAGAAACTTTGCTTGAGAACCGTGTTATGCAGTACTATGTAAAGCTCAACCAGGAGGGAAGAGACAAGGTTCTGGGAATTATGGAAGATTACGTACAGATAGAGAAGTACAGCGGACGATAGAACAAACAATTCTCATGGAAAGAGGCTGTGACGATGCTTCCAAGCCGTGAGAATTTGTATATACCGATCGGATGCGAAAATTTTACAGGGGAAAAAATATGGATTACGATTTTTTGGTTGCGGGCTGCGGCCTTTACGGAGCGGTTTTTGCCAGAAAACTTACAGACAACGGAATGAAGGTTTTGTGTATCGACAGCCGCGATCATATAGGAGGAAAT
>JAILPU010000141.1 GCA_024699395.1 Lachnospiraceae bacterium
AATTATGCGTTTAATGTCATGTATGCCGTTTTATGTATTTTATGTTTTGCGTATTGTTTTCTGTTGTATCTGTCGTCTTCACCTATCCGGCATGTTTTCGAGTTTTATAATCGTTTTGGTAAAATTTTTTTCTTATTTTACTTTTATAGCTTGTTTTTGAGTGTTTTTATCTTATGTACACACCTAAACAACAAAAGCCGAAACCCTGCTATATTCATCTCCAAGGTTCCGGCTGATTTTAATTATTCTATCTCGTTTTCAATTGTCGACTCTGCGATTTGTCAATTCTCCCCATTCATTTATTGTTAATTACGCATCCCGGTAACTACCCATTACCGGGATGCATTAAATCAATCTTACCTATAAGGCCTCGTGTACCTTCCTTTGGTAATTCCGTAATCCTTACAGATATTTTCAAATTCCTGAGAATTAGCGAAGCCTTCAAAGACCTGCTCTCTCGTCATTCCCAATGAAAGGTTTCGAACCCATCCGTTAAGCCCCTTTTCATCATAAGTTCTTCCCATCATTGCAACATACAGACTCTTAACATAATCCGTGTCAGACAGGTTGAGACGAACATACTCGTCGCTTCGAATAAAGTTTGCAGCGCAGGAGATTCCTGTAAGGGATCCGTTCATCAACCCCTTCACCCAGTTTTGCTGGCCGCTCTTATCGCTAAGTCTTCCAAGACAGGTTTTGTAGAGCCTGTCTACGAAAAGATTTACCTTATCATATCTGTCAATCTCGCTACTGTTTTCAAAAGAGGAATTAGGGAAATATCCGGCAGTTATTCCCGATGCTCGACAGATTCCCTGGAACTCATCCGAGTTGGCAAAACCTGCCAGAACATTATCCTTGGATGCTCCATCATTCATAGCACCAAGCCAGCTGTTGAATCCTCCCTCATCAGGTTCACGTCCCATAAATGCCGTATAAAGATTCTCAATATATACCTCATCTGTTACATCAAGAGACTGATATTCTTGGCTCTTAATGAATCCGCAGGCGCAGGATATACCGGTATATTTTCCTTTAATAAGTCCTGATACCCAGTTCATCTGACCGCCCTGATCTCCCAGTCTGCCAAGACAGGTCTGATACAAACGTGTAACAAAGAGATTAATTCGGTTTAATTTATCAACCTCTATATCATCCGTATAGTATCCCGCAGGAATCTCGTATCCGCTGCACAGATTGAAAAATTCTTCCGAATTCGCAAATCCTGCAAAAACAGCTTCTCGTGACATTCCGCTTTTAAGCGCCCCGTTCCATCCGTTGAAACCATCTTTATCAGGGTCTCTGCCCAAAAACATGGTATAAAGATCCTTCAGGAACTGCTCATTTGTGGTTTGCTGATTTTCGTACTCTGTACTAAAAATAAACTTGTTGGCAACTGTTGAACCCGTTATCTGTCCTTCCGATATCTGCCCATACCAGTAACTGAATCCACCCTCATCCGGATCTCGATCAAAAGCAACTCTGTAGCAACGCTTCACAAAATCTGCTATTCCATCCTCTTGATCTATGGGAACCAATGAAGGTTCCGGACTCTCTTCGGGCTCCTCTGTAGGTGTTTCAAAAGGATCAGCGGTCTTATCAGGATCAAACGAAGGAACTTCAGAAGGTTCAACAGTCTCCTCAGGACCAGGTGTTGTTACCTCAGAAGGTTCGGTGGTTTCCGAAGGATTAGCTGAAGGAACCGTCGAAGGCTTTGTGGTTGGTTTAGCGGTAGGCTTTGATGTAGGCTTCGCTGTAGGTTTTGCAGTCGGTGCCACTGTAGGTTTCGCCGTCGGCTTCGCTGTAGGTGCCACCGTTGGTGCCGCTGTTGGTTTAGCCTTAGGTTTTACTGTAGGTGCGGCAGTCGGCTTCGCTGTGGGTTTCGCTGTAGGTGCCGCTGTAGGCTTTGCCGTCGGTGCCGCTGTTGGCTTTGCCGTCGGTGCCGCTGTTGGTTTAGCCGTTGGTTTAGCAATCGGCTCTACAACTTCAAATGTATAATCATCTTTTCCTACGCTGTTCTCCCAAGTATAGCAAAACGCAACATGCAAAGTATATACTCCACATCTGTCCGGAACAAACGATACAGTTCCGGTGTTTTGATCAAAATCACCCCAAATTGCGTAATCTACTCCATCCAGCCATGCGCTCACCGTGTACCAATTGGCACCACCCGCAGAAATATTAACTGTTTCTCCAAGCAAATATGTTTTCTTATCTGTAGATATCGAATATGTATCATTGTTTTGAATATCAACCGTAAAGGTCTTCAAATGTTTTCTTTCACCGGTATTTATATCAACAGCATATATATTTACTGTATGAATTCCTCTCTGATTTAAGTAAACAGTATCTGCAAATCCTGAGTATTCCCCTGTCCCATAAGCATCCTTTACATCAACTCTTTGTAATCCTGTTCGAGTCGCAAAATCCGGACTGCCCGATTCTGATGTCCTGTCTATATATCCCTCAACAGTAATCGAAGCGTCAGAATTATCAGGGTCGAATGCCCAACCATAAAACTGTATTTCCCCGTGACCATCACACCACAGATTATCTGCGCATCCCACAGGCAATTCGTTGTCTATGTAATCAGGTCTGCAAAACCCAAAAACACTTGAACTGCTAAGTGCTATCGACTGACTTGCAACTTCTCCATTCGAGTTGTTACCATTAACATAATATACAGTCCCATTCGAATATTCATATACAATTCCGATGTGATCCGGACCATCTCCATATCCACCGCTTGTTTCAAAAAGAATCAAATCGCCTTTTTTAGGTATAAAGCCTGCATCCGGAGTTGAATTATCGTTTACTCCTCCATATGACCAGTTATAATTTATCCTTTTATGCCATCTTCCTCGTAAATTATACCAATTAACAATTTGGGTACATCTTCCCATTATACCCATATCCGAATAACGATCAGAAGGATAAATATTTGTGGGAATACCCGCTT
>JAILPU010000156.1 GCA_024699395.1 Lachnospiraceae bacterium
AGAAGTCCCACCAGTAACGGTCTTTTAAATATATAAATCTTGTCTCTGTCATAATCGTAGCAGGCAATGGCCAAAAACAACAAAAGCAAAAGCCCGTATCCCAAGGGATGTCCGCAGGGCCCCATAATCCTGTAATGACCCGATCTGTAACAGTTGGTAACAGAGGTGGGCACTGTTTTTAAAAATTTAAGATAAAGGGAATATCCGAAAGTCGCCTCCACCATTCCGTACAGTCCAAGAAAATATGCACAGCCGATTATTATCCTTATGGTGCGTCTTATACCTATAACGAATCTGATACCAAATACCAGCATATACATAGTTAAAAGCTCCAGAAACACCATAACAAAGGCGTTTATATCAACCCTGAAAACACAGGTATATGCAGCTACGAAAAGGTATGCCATAACCGGCACAATAAGAGCATGTTTAACGGAGGATTTCAAAAACATCCCCACAATCCCCGGATTAAAAAGGCAATAGCCACACAAAAGCATATTGGCCAGACGTGTGCAGGTTATATCCCACCCTATATGCACCCCGAAATATTGCGGCATCAAAAAATCCGTAACAATCAAAAAAAGATTGATAACCAAAAGAATCCTAAGGCCGCAAAGCTCGGGCTTATTCATTTTTTCATCATGAAAAGCATTTAAAGTTTCCAACAATGCCACCTATAATGTGTTTAAATATTCTTCAATGGAATCAATAATGGTCTGTGTATTGGAAACATATTCCTTAAACTCCATGTTTCCAAGTTGCATATACTTTTCTCCCAATTCCGACAATTCATAGCAGGCGCAGATAATATTTAATTCATCAAACTGCCTTAACAATTCTATCTGATGATCGTCCACATGCTCGTTGAATTTGGAAAGACGGGGAATTGCAATTACCTTTTTCTTCTTCTTAACCGCCCCGATTATAACTCCCGTTCCCCCGTGGGTTATAACTGTATCGCACTTATCGATATAGGACGCGAATTCTTCCCTGTCCAAGAAATTCTTATACTTAAAATTAACGGGGGTGTAGGTACTGGCTCCCGTCTGGGCGAAAACCTCTTCTTTGATAACCCCTTTTTCTATGAGAGAATCAATCTCTTTAAGCAATCTGTCAAATTGAAATTTCTGAGAACCCAATGTCACAAATATCATGTTAACCCCACATCAAATCAATCCGGTGCCGTTCAACCACATATCGGCCGAATATCATATTTTACCGAATGTCCCCTTCACACCGGTGGATTGTAAACATGCCACCAACAGTAACAACATTCGTGAACGTTTCCATATCAAACCATCCGGACATTATATTACGCCAATACTTAGTAAATTCCCCCAAGATATATGGCATCGGGATAAAATTTAAGCATTTCCTCCCACTGAACGTAGAAACGGTCCGCATATTTATACAGGAATCTTCCCGACATGGTAGTGGTATTCACCTTCGCAAATGATTCGATATATATCAGTTTTTTCTTAAAAAATTTCATAATAAGGGCCGCAGGTATCATTGCCAGGACCCCGGTAGTGATAAACACATCGGGCTTTTCTTTTAAAACAATAAATAACACCTTAAAGCCGTTAATCACAAGTTTAAGAAAAAATAAAGGTTCCCGTCTGTTTATCTGGCCCACATGGTAAGTCTTAACAGGAGTTTTAACAGGATAATCCGTCTTCTCCGTTAAGATAATGCTCTCATATTTTTCCATTAAGGGCTTAAGCATCATAAGCTGTTCGAAATGTCCTCCGCTTGATGCGCCGAACATAATCTTTGTCATTATTTCTTTATGCCCTCCGTGGGAATAACTCCCAAGATAAGATTCTTGTTTCTCTCACACTGAGATACTATGTAAACCCTGGGATTAAGGAATTCTTTTACAAGAATAAATCCGGTACACAATATAAAAGCAGCCGCAGTAAAGAGAAGTACCACCAGCTTCATATTTAGGGATTTTGACTGATAGAAACCTCCGGCCTGATCCACCACCTGAAGAGAGCCAGTTCCCATCATGTCATTTATCTCATCGGTGAAAGCCTTCGCCATTGCATTGGCAATGTCTGCCACATCATTTGGTGAAGAGCTGGAAGCCACTATGGTCAGCTTGTTTCCGTATTTTTTGGAATCGGAATTGGCACCGGACATATAGATACTTCCCGAGGAAACCATTCTTCTCAAGGAATCGCTGGTGTAATTGATGTTGTTTAAAATAGCCGCAGCCCTGTCACACACCTTTCCCGTTCCCAGAAGGTCACTGTAACGGTTCATCATGGTGATTCCGTTGGAACCGTCTGTGGAAGAACCGTATACCACGCTGTACACGGTAGCCGCCGAAACGTAATTGGTATGCACTCCCACAATGGAAATATAAATAAATGACAACAGGCATCCCACAAGAGTCATAAGGATAACAACCGTTTTCAATTTCCAAAGCCTGTAGAACGCCGCCTTAATGTTTTCAATAATATCGTAATCACTGTTTTCAAGTTCTTTGATATCAACGTACATTTTTATCCCCTACCTGTTCTTTTTAACCGCAACAGCCGCAACAACAATAATGAGTAAAATAAGTACACCGCTCAAAACCATTACAAGAGTTCTGTGATCCACTGCTTCAGGATTAGTGTTTAAATCATTTTCTGTGTTGGTTTTCATATCGTTTTCGGTAATCTTTATAACACCGTTTGATATGGCCATTTCGCTCACAGTGCCGTCCTTCTCCGAATAACGTAAAAGTGTGCCCACATTATATTCCCCGGGCTGATAGAAGGCGTAGGACCCGACCTGAGTCTTACTGCTTCCCGGAGACATGATACCTATCCGGTTATTCACCTTCTCCTCACCGTCAACCATAACCACGTATTCCACGTCACTTACATTTTCCTGTCCAAGCACCTTGAAAGTGGTTTTGAAATTCACATATTCCAAAGTTTTTCCCGTGGTGGGAAAATTGTCCGTAAGGATAACAAAAGGTGCATCTGTTCCGGAAGGAACTCTTAAAACCACATAATTGGTTCTGGTATCGGAAAGAATTGTCACATTAAATTCCAATGTCTTTGTGGATATCTCCGTGAAAGAATTGTAATCGATGGTTATCTCTTTCTCTGCTCCGGGAGACATATCTCCCACAAATCTCTGGCTTGTGGTTCCGTATACAGGTGCAACTCCCTCGGGATTGGAAATATCAACCATTACATTTCTGGCCACGTCCCTCGGGGAATTGTTTTTGATTAACAAGGTAAGGGCGAAATCGTTACCGGGTATAATGGAGCCCCCGGAAACCTCGTACTTCTCCACCGTGATATAGGAGCCTCTGATTTCCCAGAGATCTTCTTCTTGTGAAGCAAAGGAATCAATACACGAAAAACTTACGATGAAAAATAATAAAAGGAACAAACTTATAATCTTAGGGAGTCGTCTTTTTATCATTTTCGGATTCCTGTCCTTTCTGCTGCTGGCGTTTTACAAATTTCTTGTAGCCTTCTTTATGTATAAGATTCTGCTCACCCTGTTCATTGGTCAGGTAATAATCGTAATCCCTTGCAAAATACTTATATTGATCCATATAAACCTTATTGACCACAAGGCCGTAATATTTATCCGTAAAAGGAGCTATGATTCTCTTGGCATCCTTTAACTGTCTTTTTCTGGTTTCACCCAATGCGCATATAAGGACAATCCCATCCACCAGATTGGAGACCACCTTTGCATCCGGCACCGTATTTACCGAAGGAAAATCAAGAATGATGATATCGTAATGCCCCTTAACATCATTCACAAAGGTTTCCATACTGGGTGAACACATAACTCTGGTGGGATTTTCTTCAAAAAATCCGCAGGGAACGTAAAACAGATTATCTATGTTGGTGGAATAGGTAATTGACGAAACGTCAAAACTTTCCCCCGAAAGATAATCTGCCAGTCCGCTCTTTTTGGAGTCACTATGTCTTTTATATTTTGCCGACTTTCTCA
>JAILPU010000216.1 GCA_024699395.1 Lachnospiraceae bacterium
GAAATAAGCCACCAATTTCGGGATGATGAAAAAGAGTGTGATTGTAAAGAGCTGGACTTTACTATATCTTTTGTTGATTGGATGATGTGTCCCGATTGTCAAAGAATATGGGTTAGGAAATTTAAGTAAACCCAATAAAACTATTTTAGGAGGGATTATGGACGATAAAATCACAAAGATAGCGGAAATCCTTGATAAGTATGATTTTCGATTGTCGAATACCAATTTAGACGAAAAAGTAAAAGAGAAAGTCATACAGGAAATGATGCACACTAATCTTGATGAGATAGCCGATGTTCTTGTCGAGTTCGGAAATTGCATCAGCGAGATTATGAGGGTTGTTTACAATGTTAAGAATCTTGTATAAAATGAGCGCAAAAGAAGCCATTAAGACTTTGAAAGATTTCAACGATGGACGTAAAAAGGTACCAAGGTCACCGAGAGACAAAGGTATGGATGAGTTGATGGATGTCGTGCATGTATTAAAAGCGACTTGTGCTTTTCACGAGTTTTAGGAGGAAAGATGAAATATGTAGTATGTGGTTTACTTTATGTTGTCACAGTAGCTATGTTTTTGGCAATATTGAAAGGAGAAAACGATGATGATACTTAAAAGGTTGGCAAAACTTATTGACGTTAAAAGCCTTGTTACGTTTGTGCTTACAGGCGTGTTTGCGTACTTATCAATCAAGGGGACTATCAGCGGACAGGATTTCCTGCAGGTTTTCTTGATGGTGGTTTCTTTCTATTTTGGCACACAATCCGGGAAAAAAGAAGCTAAGGAAGAACAGGAGGAAAACACATGAATCATGTAACCATAGGTCATTTTGTAAGTGATGAAAATGGACGGTCAAAAGGCGGTAAGCCTGGAGATCAGACTGGCAGAGAAGGTCGCTTGCAGGCATGGTATAATTCCGGCAAGGGATGGCAGGATGTCTTTAGGGCAAAAGACTCCAAAATTCGGAAGAAGATAGCTGAAAACATGATTGAGCTTGTGGGGAATCCTCATGTGGGTTACAATCAAGATGCAAGGACTACCCTGGACAAAGAGGCCAAAAAAGTAGATTATGACTTCAAAAAGATAACTACGGATTGTGATACAGATTGCTCCCAGGCTACAGCTGAATGTATCATAGGGGCAGGGATACCTATATCGCCGGATATGTATACTGGCAATGAGAAGCAGCTGATAGAAGAGACGGGGCAGTTTATAACGTACGATGAGAAGAATTATATCGATTCGGATCAGAAACTTAAAGTCGGCGATATTCTTTTTAAGATAGGACATTCTGCAGTAGTAGTGAAGGTCCAGTATATTATAAGCAGAATCATCCGGTACCAGAAAGGGAAACCGATCATGACCGGAGAGGACATAAAAAAGATTCAGAAGAGGCTAAACAAACTTATGAATTGCAATCTTGAGTTAGATGGCAAATATGGCCCTAAGACTGCTGCCGAAGTGGTTCGCTTTCAGGTAAAAAAGAAGCTGGTGCCTGATGGCATTGTAGGTCGAAAGACAGCTGAAACTTTAGGTTTTTGGTGGGAGAATTAAACGTATGGAATGGTTAGGAGATGTTCCATCAATTTTGTTGACAAATCTTAGAACATGTGCTATCGTAAAATTGCGAAGGAGGTAGATACTCATGAATGAGGTGGCTACGCTAATATCCACAGTAGGCTTTCCTATTGCCTGTTGTATTTTTCTTGGCTGGTTTATCAAGTATGTTACTGACAAGTATACAAAGATGATTGCAGATCTAAATTCGCAGTACACAAGCGAGTTGATCAATGAGTCCGAAAGACATTCGAAGCAGATTGCTGAAATGAACACGCAACATAAAGAAGAGATGAATGCGGTAACCCAAGCGATTAACAATAACACCCTGGTGATTCAGAGGTTGTGCGATAGTCTGGATATATTTCCGAAGGAGAAGTTAACGGATGGATGATAAATTTTTACAGGCTCTCCGCTTTGCTCATGAATCCGAGGCGATGCGCCAAGAACGAACCATTAAGCGGTTGTGGATAGTTATCCTTGTTTTGATCGTGCTCCTGGTCGGTACCAACTTTGCATGGCTGATTTATGAGAGTGGATTTGAAGATACCCAGATGGTGCAGATCGAGCAGGAAGTTGACACAGGTGCGGGCGATGCCTATGTAGCCGGAGGTGATATCAATTATGGCGAAGGTCAAACAAAAGATAACGATAATCAAGACCCGGTCGAGGGTGAAGAAAATTGACGATAATTATAAGGTCTGTGGACTTTGCAAAGGCTCCGGGAAGGTGAAAGCATGACCGAGTATAAGAATTCCGATATTGAAAAGGTCATAGCTGAATACATCCATTCCGAGGTCGATCGTGCGATCATCCGCAGACGGCTCATCGATGGTATCTGTTTTAGTCAGCTTGCTGAAGAATTCAATTATTCCGACCGTCATATCATGAGGATTGTGTACCGCCTGCAGGCGATTGTATTTAAGCATTTAGGGGATTCCTGAAAAAGGGATCCTTTTTTTTGTTGCTTTTTAATTTAAAATAATTTAAAATTATTTAAAAAAACTATTGACATTTATGTTTTTCAGAGTTAATATACAGATGTCGAAAGACAAAGGGATAAAAAAAGGAGAATAAAGATATGGCAAAGGCAAAAATGACAATAGAAAAAGCACAGAAGCATCTGAAGTACGCAAGAGAACATCTTAAATATTGGCAGGAAGCATACGTTGATGTTTGCCGGGATAAGAATAGAACGTTGGATATTAAAATACACCTGGCAGAAGGTTATGAAACCATAAGGGATATGAAAAAAGCAGAAGCAATCGCTGAAATGAAAGAAGCAAAGGTTAGAATAGCAAGATTTGAAAGAATCACAAGATAAGGAGGACAGAGATA
>JAILPU010000029.1 GCA_024699395.1 Lachnospiraceae bacterium
TCCCACATACAGTTATAAGACTTACTACCAATGGAATTCTGTTATTAAATCAGGATGATGAGTTCTGGAGGGTGTGCAGAGACAATAACGTAACCATTGTTAACACCAAATATCCCCTTAAGCTTGATTTTGAAAAGATGAAGGAAAAGGCTTGTTCGGAGGGGGTAAAATTTGAATTTTTTGAAGGAACGGGAGACGATATTGTCAGAAAGAGTTTCAAGAAGATTATCAATCTGAGAGGAGACAGCAATCCCGCAGAGAGCTTTGCAACCTGCCATATTTCCAATTACGGGAATTTCCTTCTTGACGGAAAATTCTATGGCTGTCCCTTTTCGGCGCAGTCATACAGGATTTTTAACAATAAATTTGGGAAGGATCTTCGCCTGACGGAAGATGATTATATTGATATCTATAAGGCAAGAAGTAAAGAGGAATTCATGGAATTTGCGGCAAGACCAAAGTATTATTGCAGATATTGTAAAGGCTTGTCACCTGAATTCCCATGGGCGAGATCCAAGGGTGATATCAGTGAGTGGATTGAGTAAAAAGATGTAAAAGCCATTTAAGGATGATGTGGATATAGAAAGCTGTTGTAAGGGTTATTCGCAGTGTCAACGAATGGATTGAGTGAATCGCTCTAAAATATAAATCGGGGAGACGGAGTATGAATGATATAGCGGTTGTTATTTGCAATTTTAATAAAAAGGAATATCTTGCAAAGAATATAGATTCCTTGAAAAAGCAGACCATGGGGGAATTTGATATTTTTGTGGTGGATAACGCTTCCACAGATCAATCTGCAGATTTTGTAAAAGCCACATATCCCGAGATTAATGTTATTTGCAATGAAGAGAATCTTGGGGGGACCGGTGGTTTTAATACGGGAATCAGAGCCGTTATAAAATATCCCTACAGATATATTATCCTTCTTGATAATGATATTGTTTTGAAAGAGGACTGTATAGAGACGTTATATGAGGACATGGAATCAAACCCGAATATAGGAATAATGGGCGCCAAGATTTTGAAGATGGATTATCCCGATATAATACAGGAATTCGCTCCTGTTGTTAACTATTCCACCATGACTTTTGAGCTGTCTATGGGAGGAGAGAAGGACAGAGAGAATCTTCCCCATTTTACCGATTGCGACTATGTTCCCGCTTGTGCCCTTATCGCGAGACGGGATGTGGTTGATAAAATCGGATGTATGCCTGATGAAAACTTTATCTACTATGACGATATTGTATGGGGCGTAAGATGTCACCGCGCAGGATACAGAGTTGTGGCCGATTCTAAGGCTGTGGTGTGGCATAAGGGAGGCGCTGTTATTAATCCCACTTCCTTTGCGTCCTATTATCTTAACAGGAATAAAAACAGATTTTTTATGACCTATAAGTCTACCGAGGGGAATGGGGATGCATCACCTCAGGAGATTTGTGAACGTGTGGATTTTATTTTAAAGGATATGTTTGAAGGAATATATGCCTGTGAATACAAGAAACTTGATAACCTTGCAAGATCCAGATTTGAAGGTTTTACCGATGCCCTTGAGGGAAAACTTGGGAAAACAGAACCCTACAAGATAAGAAAAGTTGTTCTTCCCGAGGACAGATTTGATGTGGCGGTTAATAACTCAAAGACCATAAAACTGTATATGAACGGCTTGTGGGAATGTACCAGAAGAATAGCCAATCATGTTAATCTTCAATGGGGAAGCAGTGTAAAGCTCATTCTTGTTGACGATAAATATGCCGGGGATAAAATGCTCGGTATTGATATTTTGGCCTGTGAGTCCGCACCCCGGGATTCGGAATGCAATCTTGTATTACAGGTATGCAGGCATATTTATGAGCTTGAGATAAGTGGGTTTGATCACTGCTATATCGACGGATGGCGTAACGTGATTCTTAATGAAAAGGATTTTGATAATTATAAAGCTTATGCCCACGGTTTCAGGGTGTTTAAACTTTGCTTTGAGGAAAAAATCAGAGCGGCCATGCGTGAAATAGGCGGAGATTATAAAAATGCGTAAACCCATTGTGTCTGTCGTGATACCGTTTTACAATTCCAAAGTTTTTCTTGAAGATTCCCTCGCCAAAGTCTGCGGCCAGACTTACGGTGAATTGGAAATAATATACGTGGATGACGGTTCAACCGATAACGGCTTTAAAGTGATTGAAGAAAAGATGATTACCGATCCTCGTATCAGATTGATAAGGCAAGAGAGGTCCTATGCGGGTATTGCCAGAAATACGGGACTACAAGAGGTCACGGGGGAGTACGTGGCTTTTTGGGATGCGGACGATTATTTTGAACCGGATTGTATTGAAAAGCTTCTTGAAACCATTCTTAAGTATGATGCAGATATTGCAATATGTG
>JAILPU010000226.1 GCA_024699395.1 Lachnospiraceae bacterium
CCTATTACGATGAAAATGTGCTTTTGGCGGCTAAAACAAAGCTGACAGAAGCGGATAACCATATTTTGGACGGAGCGGAGGATGCCGGAGTAGATATCGGAGAGGATGTAGGCGAGAATAAGGGAGAGGATACCGGAAAAAATACCGGAGAGGATATAGGAGATTATATCGATCTTGATTCCTGGGCAGACAGGTATCTTATAGATGAGATTTTTGAAAATTACGATGCCGGCGTAACCGGTTCCTATATGTATGTCACGGTTTCGGAGGGTGAGGTATCACCTGTTTATGCGGGACCTGTGTGGGATTACGATAACTGTGCCGGAAATATTAAAAATGACTGCGGCACCACCGTTAACCCCCGTATTATTTATGCGGCTCAAAACAGTAGGAGTAATACCGTCCCTGTTTTGTGGTACAAGGCTCTTTTGGATAATAAAGATTTTTATGAAAAAATTAAAGAAAGGTATGTTACCTTTTATTCACCTCTTATACACGAATTGTGTGAGGGGAAGCTTAATGAAAGAGCAAAAGAACTTGAAAACCTTATAATTCCCGATTCTGCAAGGTGGGGATACGGGGAGGAATATATTAAGGCAACGGATGATTTTATCCGCCATATGACTTTGAGAGTAGCCTTTTTGGATGAATATTTTGAAGACCCCGGTGCTTTCAGAAGCGTAACTTTTAAGACCAACGACGATACCCCCTATGTAAGAGTTTATGTTAAAAACGGGGAAAAACTTATTCCCGACCACACCGAAGAACTTCCCGAAGATTTCAAGGATTATCACTGGTACGATACATTGGATTATTCGGAATCCGATTTGTCGGCGGAGGTTATAAAGGATACGGAATATCTGGGTATATTGAAGGAGGAAGTCCGCCTTCAGAATGAAAACGGGGGAAAATCCTTTACCGATTCGGGGCTTATTTGGATTTTTATTCCTATGGGTGTTATTGTTTGTATGGTTTTTGTGATGCTTGTGAGGGAAAGGAGGCTTTTACGTGGATAATCCTTTTCGATATGAGTACAAATATCTCGTGACCGAGGAAGAAATACAACTTATAATCGGCAGAATAAAGCATTTTATGGATTATGATAAAAATGCGGGGGAGGACGGAAAATACATAGTGTCCAGCCTCTACTTTGACGATTATTATGACAGCTGTTTAAATGAAAACATTAACGGTACGGAACCCAGAACCAAGTACAGAATAAGGATATACAATCACAGTACCGACAGGATATCCTTTGAGAGAAAACAGAAGATCAAATCCATGACTCTAAAGACCTCCTGCCTTATAGATGAGGTGGAGTGCAGAACCCTTATGCAAGGGGGAGGAATATCAACTGCTTTTATGAATGATTTTAACAATAGGCGGATATCGGCTCTTCTTAGACCAAAGGTAGTGGTGGAATATGAGAGGATCCCCTTTGTCTATCCGGTTTCTGATGTGAGGATAACCTTTGACACCAAGCTTTTATCTTATGAGGGAGATTGCTTCCTGGATCATGAGTTAGCAGTGAAACGCCCTGTTATGCCAAAGGGGCTTCAGCTTATGGAGGTTAAATTCGACAGGATTCTTCCCGAACATATAAAGGAAGCCATTAATATAAACAGACTTAACAGGACGGCTTATTCCAAATATACTTTATGCAGAAAGTACGGTCTTTAAAAACGGAGGTTTGATATGTATTCCATAAAAGATATAATCAAGAAATCATTTTTGGAGGGTTTTTCCCAGACGGGAATGGACCCCAAAACAGCGATAGTGGTAATGCTTATAACCCTGTGCATAGGCATTTATATATTTATGCTTTATAGAGTTATATGCAGAAAAGGTTTTTACAATTCATCCTTTAACCTTTCCCTGGTGGGTGTGGCGCTTATAACCGCGGCCATTATTTTGACCATCCAGTCCAGTGTCATTGTTTCCCTGGGTATGGTGGGTGCCCTTTCAATTGTAAGATTCAGAACCGCGGTAAAAGACCCTATGGATCTCATGTTTATGTTTTGGTCCATAAGTACAGGTATAATCTGCGGCGCAGGCTTTGCGGAGTATGCATTGATCCTTGCGGTAACTCTCACGGTGGCTGTATTGGTGCTCAACGCTTTTCCTGTTACCAGAGCTCCTTTTTTACTGGTGGTAAATATGGAAGATAACGAAAAAGAACAGGCACTTCTTGATGTGGTCCGTGAAAAATCCACCTATTTCAAAGTGAAGGGAAGAGTATTTTCACAGAAAAAAGCAGAGCTTACCATCGAAGTCAGGACAAAGGATGGCGGTGAGCTTGTAAACGCTGTTAATAAACTTTCCGGGATAACAAGTGCGGCACTTATCTGCAATGAAGGGGAGAGTACTTTTTAGATAATTTTTCAAACAATATTAATTGTTTCAACATATCGCATAACTTGAGGATGAAAAGGGCGCTGTCGTAAAATTGTAACGACAGCGTTTTTAATTCAGTATGTTTACAAACGCGATAGCGTGAAATTTTAGTCAGTTTAAGCTAACTTTTTCTTTTGCTTTTCTATGAAATTGGGCTGTTTTGTGATAAAATATCGAATTGAAGCAATGATTAACATTAAGTTTTTCTTAAAATTTTAAAGGAGGAGTGAATAGTAATGAAAAAGATCTTTTTGACTAAGATCAAAACAGTGCTTGCCGTGACACTCGCCGTGGGTATGGTATTTTCATCTTATACCCCTACAGCTGATGCGGCGTCAAGCAGTGTAAAGGCTAACTTTAAAGCACCAAGAGAGGGACGTAACGGAAGTGTTATCACTGTTGACGGGGACATTGCAACAGCTACACTTCAGGCCGGTTCGGACGGCAATCACAGGTTGTACTTTGATTTTCAGGATGGAACATCTTATACCTACAATGCAGGAGACCTTATAAGTGTAAGATATTCATCAGATTTGGATCTTACAAAAGATGAAGCTATTATTGGCTGGTCCGATGCAAGCAGCGGACATATTTATCTTGGCAGCCCCAAGTCAGTGTCATCAAACGGATATATGACATATGAATTACCCCAGGATACTGCCGGAAAATTCAGTAGTAAGCAACCCACTTACTTCAGATTAAAAGGTTCTAACGGTTCAGCTAAGACCATTAAGTTTGGCGGAGCACAGATTCACAAGGCAGGAACAGTTCCTTCCTTTGATTCATATGGTCCCATCGGACAGCAGCCCACACCGGCTCCCACCCAGGCACCCAGCCTTGGGGTTAATGTAGGAGTACCTGCAAGTGACAGTACTGCAGGCAATTCTTCAAAGTGGAGTGTTTCCAATACAGGTACAGGCGGTATTGCAACATATACCTGTTCTAAGGCAGGTGCTGACTGCAGAATCCAGATTCCCATCAGCAATTATAAATATCACGGAGGGGATCTTCTCAGCATAAGAACTGATGATTTCAATCCCGTTGGTCAGGAGATTGTAGTAGGATACAGCTTATCAAGCGGTCAGCATGTTTATGTTAAGAGCGCAGTTTCATATCATGTGGGATATGTTACATTTGAACTTCCTGCAGATTCTTCAGGCGTGCTTAAATCTACCGATCCTACACTTGTAAGAATTAAGCTTCAGAATCTTGGAGACAAACAGGTGGGCGACAAGATTCATATTCAGGGTATTGATATTCATCCGGCAGGCACCCGCCCTTCATGGGATGACGGCTCATTCAGAGAGATTTTCCCCGAAGCTAAGGCTACAGGACTTGCAGTAACCTATTACAATGATCTTTACTCAAGAGGTTTTGCTTGGTGTACAGATGAGCATTGTAACGAAGGTTATGTTTATATTATCAAGAAGACAGGCAGCATGACTGTTAACAATATTGACTGGAGCAAGGCAACTGTTCTTAACGCAACAGGCAGTATGGTGTCTCGTACAGAGATAAACAATAAAGATGCAGCACTTAACGGTAAAGTATGGCACTACTTCAAGGCACATATTACCAATCTTGAACCCGGAGCAACCTATTTCTTCAAAGCCGGTAATGAATTTGACGGGTTTACCGAAGTGGGAACAATTGAGGTTGAAAGACCTGCTGATGAGATAGACAGCCTTACCTTTATCCATACAACCGACAGCCAGGAATCCAGCCAGTCAGGTTTCGAGAGATGGGCAAAGGTTTTGAGAGAGTCTTATGAGAAATATCCCGATTCCAAATTCGTGGCATTTACGGGGGATATGTCCAATGATACCCATGCTTCCTGGGGAACAGCGGGCGGAAATATGATGCTCAGCCAGTGGAACTGGGGACTTGAAATGCCTTCTGATGTTCTTTTGAATACAGTTATTCTTGCATCAAGCGGTAACCACGATGCAGGTCCTTACGCTTTCTACGACAGATTTGAATATGATTATGTGGATTATATGAGAAACAGCGACGAGGATATAGTAACCGGCGGCGTTTATTCTTATGAATACGGCGACAATATCTTCTTCATCAATCTTGATACAAACGTATCACCTTGGTTGGATGCAGAGGGAGAGATATGGGATCTTCAGAAAGATTGGCTTATATCCGAACTTGAAGCACACAAAGACTGTGAGTGGAAGATCGTTCAGCTCCACAAAGGTCTTATGTCCACCGGTGACCATACCGGAGATGAGGATGTTGACAGATTCAGAGAACAGCTTCCTCCTATTTTTGCAAAGTATGGTGTAGATCTTGTACTTCAGGGACATGACCACGTTTACACTCGTTCTGCAACATACAAAACAGGTAAAAATGCAACAGGATTTGATGTCTCACAAGTAGCTCCCGTTGTAACACAGAACTATTCTTTCGACAAAGAGACAAGACTTTGGAATGAGGAGCCTGTGGGAACTCATTATGTAACCATTAACTACAGCGCAAACAAAGCATATCCTCCTTGCCCCAATGAAAAGCATCCCGAGCCTCTCGATGAGGTGATTGAGCTTGGTGTTAACCCAATCGCAAACAACAGCACCAGTGTTCAGCCCAACCTTCCCATGTACGGCGTTGTACGTATCAGAGGAGATGTACTTTGCTACGATGCTTATACATACGATCGTGACAATGATGTAAGTACTCTATACGATACTTTCTCAATAGTAAAGGATGGAAGCTCTGTTCCTACACCTTGGCCCACAGAGGCTCCCAATGTAACAATGGATTTGGCAAGTGTGGTTTCAGATTCCAACAATTACTATACAATCAGCAATAAGAGCGACGGAAGTCTTAAGATTTCTTACAACAAAACAAGCTCTTCCAACTGGCATAATCTTACTGTAGATTTGTCAGGTGTTGATAAGAACGCTTACACAGGTATTAAAATGACCGTTAAACCTTCCAGATCCGGAATGGTATTCGGTATCACCGATAACACAGACAGTATTTTCATCAGAAATCATTGGGGAAGCGGTGCAACATTTAATTCTACTTCCGATCAGGTGGTAACCGTTAACTTCTCTGATGCGCCTTCGGCAAATGCACTCCATATCTGGTGCGATCCCACAGATGCAACAGGTGCGGTAGGCAGCCAGACCTTCTATATCAAGAAGATTGAGCTTTTTAAGTAATTTTTTGGAAAAAATTAAATGTTTATACAGATGTGTATAACTTGAATTAGAATAAAAACGTTGTCGGAAAATGTAACGGCAACGTTTTTATCTACCCTTTGGTTTCATACATGTAATTTTAGTTAGGCTTATCTAATAAACTTTATGGTTTTGCTTTGAAAAAACGAAAGTTTATGTTAGAATAGAAATAACTTGGGCAAATGTCCCCAAAAACAAACAGGTATTTTAACCAAAAAACGGAGGAAAGGGCGAAAAATGAAAAAGAACTTTTTTGTTAAAATCAAAAAAGCGATTGCCGTGACACTCGCCGTGGGAATGGTGTTCTCATCATATACACCCACAGCAAAAGCGGCGGAATTTGATGTAGTGGATTCTGCAGACATGCAGAGTCTAAGGGGAGTAAATAATGTAAAGGTTAATTTTAAGGGGCCGAGAGAAGGATACGCATCTCAAGGAAAAGGAAGTGTGATTGTTGATGCGCAGGATGGGGGAATCGGTACTGCTAATCTTTATGCGAATGACACACACAGATTGTACTTTGATTTTGCAGACAATACTCAGTATACATATACTGCCGGAGATCTTCTCAG
>JAILPU010000231.1 GCA_024699395.1 Lachnospiraceae bacterium
ACTATTACCGGCGCGCCAGCCCCTTTTTTGCTTTAAAGCCGGTTTAAGAAAGAGATGTATATAAAAGAAAATAAACAAGAAACAGTTTTGCGATTGAAACAAAGAAGAAAATGACAACGTACTTAGAATACGGAATCGGAGGTTCGTGGATATCATGAAAGAAAAAAGAAAAGCCTACTCCCTATGGGATAATATTAAGTATGTGGTTGCCGGTGTTATGAAGTGGCAGCCACTTGTTTTTCCTCTGACTATAATGCACGGCCTCACGGAAGGGTGCGCTGTTTTTATATGGCTGTATGCGGTTAAGTGGATACTTGAGATTTCCATGTCCGAGATAAGCGTGGATCAAAAGATAAGTAAGGTGATCACTCTGGTAGCTGTTTCCTCCGTTATAGAGCTTGTGTTGTTGGTAATCTCGAATCTGTCGGACAAAGGTTCGGAAGGCAGGATGCATAAGGTTGAGTACGGATTTGCCCTTTTCTGGGTGAGTAAAGTATGGAATATGCCCTATGTGATGCATGAGGATCCCAAGGTTCAGGATGCGATTTTTAAGGCCAGAAGAGCCATAAACAGTAACGACAACGGAGTTGCCGGAATTCATTACTGGGGTAATCAGATACTGCCGTTGGTTATAAAAGTGGCGTTAGCTTTCTTTATTTTTCTCACCTTTAATCCCTTTGTGGTTGTGTTGATTCTCGTTATTTCCTATATCCGATTTAAACTTATCAATAAAGCTTCTATGTTTGAAAAGGAAGAATGTGAGAACAAGGTTGTAAAGGAAGCCAAGGCTCTGGATGAGTATCAGGATACAACCTCCGATTTTACATACGGAAAAGATATAAGACTTTTTGGAATGCAGAAATCCTTGTACCGCCTTATGCAGAACTATGCGGATTTATTAAGCGGCCATATGTCTGTTGCACAGAAGCGCTATGCGAGAAATTATTTTCTGGTGGATCTTCTTGAACTGGTACAGGAGATGGGAATTTACGGATTTCTTATCTATAAGGTTGTATACGGAAGTCTTACCGTCGCAGATTTCTCTCTGTATCTTGGAAGTGCCCACAGCGCATATTCTGCGCTAAATATGTTTTTCGAGCACCTTATCCGTCTTAACAAAGAGAGCCTCCACATAAATGATTTCAGGGATTTTATAGAGAGTGACATTAATGAAGAAAACACTGTAAAAAGTACTTTCGAGCTTGATTATAAAGCCTGCGAGGAAAGCTACGGCAAAGCCAAGGAAAGCATTTGGGATAAAAAGGGTAAATACACCTTTGAATTTAAAAATGTTTCCTTTAAGTATCCCGGAGCTGAAAAATATGCCTTAAAGGATCTTTCCATCACAGTTTCTTCCGGAGAAAAACTCGCTGTTGTAGGCTTAAACGGAGCGGGCAAGTCCACTTTTGTAAAGCTTCTTTGCAGACTGTATGAGCCCACAGAGGGGCACATATATTTAAACGGAAAAGATATATCCCAATACGATCTTAATGAATATTGGGATCTCATCGCACCGGTATTCCAGGAGGATGAGAGCTTTGCCTTTTCTGTTGCGCAAAATGTTTCCATGAAGGATAAAGAAGAACAGGACAAAGAAAAGATTGAAAAGGTTCTTGTTGATGCCGGATTGGGTGATAAGATTAAGGAACTTCCCAAGGGAATTTACACATATCTTTTTAAGGTACTGGAAGATGACGGTGTGGATATGTCCGGGGGACAAAAACAGAAGCTTATGCTGGCAAGGGCTCTTTATAAGGCCGCTCCCGTCTATGTCCTTGATGAACCCACGGCAGCACTTGACGCCATAGCGGAGGCAAAGAGTTACGAAACCTTTAACGAGATGGTGGAGGGAAGGCTTTGTGTATATATTTCTCACAGGCTTTCAAGTACAAAGTTCTGCGATAAGATTGCAATGTTTGAAGAAGGCCGCCTGGCAGAGTACGGATCCCATGAGGAATTGATGGGCCAAAAAGGAAAGTATGCCGAACTTTTTGAGATACAGGCTAAGTATTACAGAGAGGGGTGTGATCTCAGTGCTTAAGGCTTTTAAATATTTCTATTCCGAGGCATGGAGAGAGAAACCGGGATATGTTGTTTGTATTTTCATGAGCATATTGCTGTGTTCGGCTCAGCCCTTCGTAAGTCTTATTTTGTCAAAATACATTTTGGAGGAACTTGCGACTGCAAAAAGACCTGAAGTTCTTGTGACTTTGGCTTTATCTGTTGTTATTGCCAATTTCGTCATTATGGTTCTGTTACATTTCTTAAAGTGCAGGATTGCGGTTTATGACCATTGGTTTGACAATTATTTTTACAATAAGATCGGTCTTAAGTCCATGACCATGGACTACTCCCTCACTGAAGAACCCGATGTATTAAATCAAAGAAGGAAAGCCTGCGACGGTATGGCGTGGTATTCCGGCGGAATAAAGGGTTTGAGCGATTGCGTTCAAAAGCTGTTTTCCTTTATATTGACATTTATGGGAGTCGTGGCAATTGTGGCTGTAAAGACCCCGGTGCTTCTTGTGGTAGCTGTGTTTGCTGTTATCGGCGGTTCCTTTGCCGTATGGCAGACAAATAAGTGTTACCTGATAGAGTTTGAGGTGTTTCCCAAAACCAACAGGGCTTTCGGTTATATGACAAGGGATGTTCTTAAACCCCGTTGCGCCAAAAGTATCCGCCTCTACAAGGCAGCCAAAATGATGCGGGAGCAGTTTGAAAAAACCATGAACAAATGCTCCGATACTTTCAAGTACACTGCACTTAAAATAGGTCGCTGGAACTGTGTGGGAAGCGTTGTAAATTTCTTAAAGAATCTCTGCATTTACGGATATCTGGGATATAAGCTGGTAACGGGTAAGATTTCCATAGGTGACTTTACTCTTTTATCCGGTTCCGCCAATACCTTAAAGGACAGCCTGCAGGGGGTTTTGAATCAGTTTCAGGATCTTGCCAAAAAACTTAAGTTCATGAATGAGTATGTGAAGTATATCGAAATGAAGGATACAACAATGGCAGGGAGTGCTGCCATTGAAGACCGTAATAACCCGGTAATTGAATTTAAAGATGTGTCTTTCAAATATCCCTCATCCACTGATTGGGTATTGAAGGATGTTAACATAAAAATACCCGCCGGACAGCATCTTTCCATTGTGGGACTTAACGGAGCGGGTAAAACCACATTTATAAAGCTTTTATGCAGATTGTATGAGGCCGATAAGGGAGAGATTCTCCTTAACGGTAAAAATATAAAAGAGTACCCTTACGATGAGTATATTAAAGAGCTCTCCGTTGTTTTTCAGGATTTCAAGGTATTTGCCATGTCTGTTAAAGACAACATCCTGCTGGGTGACAGCGAGAGAGAAGACAAAGAGGCGCTTCAAAATGCCTATGAGCTCGGGGGCTTAAAATCTTTGTTGGATACTCTTCCAAAGGGAGAAGATACCCAGGTTTATAAGATATTTGACATGGAAGGCATAGTTCCCTCAGGGGGAGAACTTCAAAAAATGGCCATTGCCAGAGCCCTTTATAAGGATGCTCCCGTGGTTGTACTTGACGAGCCCACGGCGGCACTGGATCCCGTGGCGGAGTATGAAGTATATCGCAGATTTAACGATCTTGTTGGAGGAAAAACAGCAATCTTTATTTCACACAGGCTGTCCTCCTGTAAGTTCAGCGATGTGATAGCCGTTTTTGCGGATAAGACCATAAAGGAATACGGTACGCATGATGAGCTTGTAAATCAAAAAGATGGTCTGTACCGTGAGATGTTTACCGCGCAGGCACAGTACTACGCGTAGAAAGAATTTTGAAACGGGTTAATTAGAGTTGTTTTTATATGCGCTAAATTTATATGCAGTAATACTAAAGGCGCTCCGATCTAAACGGGGCGCCTCTTTTATTACATAGTAAATTAATTCGTCAGGGATAGGAAATCATTACAATGCAAAAGTAAACAGATAATAGTAGTGATAGAACAGATCCTTTCGGTTACCCATGAGGTAGTCGCCGGAATCCAGCATAAATACAAACATCTGATCAAATATCATAAAAATCATGCATACCAGTAAAAGGTTGCAGATTACTTTATATACCATTGAATCCTGAGAGTATTTTTTCAATAAGCCCCAGATTGCGCATACGCCGGAAAGCATGATAAGGAATGCAAAGTCGAAGAAGTATCTTGCAAGGATACCGGAGTTAATGGTATCAAACATCATAATCACCAGACCGCAAATCAAGGCTGCAATTGAAATTTGCTTAAATATGTCTTTTTTCTCATATTTTTTCCTAAACAGGAAAGGCAAAAGGGCAAATAATGAAAGAGGG
>JAILPU010000238.1 GCA_024699395.1 Lachnospiraceae bacterium
ACCGGAACAGGGGTAAAAACCTACAACGGAACCTGCTATGCGGTGATGGGCGTTGTAAAAAAACTGTCCGGAAACGAGCTCGGAATCGGTACTGAATCCAGAGCCGGTTATATCAGATGTGAGTTTGGCGGAAATGATAAACTTGCACTGAATGAGAAGATAAGGGCTCAGGGAACTTTCAGGTATTCACTTGTGGACGGAGGGCTTATTTTTCATGTGGCTAAGGTTTGGAAGACGGACGAAGAAATAAATGAAAACCTGTACTGCGATATTGAAGGCAACTCATATGACAAAACTCTTTTGAACAAGAGAACTCTGAATGAGGGCAACATAAATTTCTACATTCCACCGGCATGGGAGAGCGTGGAACATGATATTGTGGCCGAAGACCTGGGAATTATGGAGGGCTATCAGTATACACTCAATGAGATGCCGCACTCAGCCTCGGCAACACCTGAAAGCTTTTTTGTCTGCTATTTTAATAACGACTTGTTAAAAAATCTCAGCGACAGAACCAAAACAAAGGCTGTTGAGAAGGCTATCATAAGAAATATTCTTAACAAAGGTAACTCAAAGCTGGAAAAATTCCCATTGAAAGACAAGACCACGCATTACGGCGAAAATTACAGATATTACCAGGATTCCTACAACACCCTTTTGGGTGAAGGATATCACACGGAGTTTATCTTTACATCCTATGACTCCGACGGTGTAATAGTCTATATTTATCTCTACAAGGAACCTGTTCACAAGAACGATATATTCTTCGTCATGAGAATGCTGGAAGACTGACGCATCTGTATTTGTAGTCGGGCTATAACAAGGTGACGTTAATGCAAGAAATGCATAAAAAAACAGTCAAATAGATTTACAATCGTGACGTTTCCCCAAGGTATGTGATAAAACACAATCGGTTGTACTGTTTTGTTACATCAAAGGCGGCCGAGGGTATGGTGTGGCTGTCGCGTAGGCCTTATTTTCCCGTCGGTACTTAGCGAACGCAAGCAAAGCGCAGCGAGAGCTTAGTATCCGCTACGGGGAAATACGAGCGAGAGCGTGCCAAGCGATAGCTATACCGTACCCAAGGTCGCCGGGTTGCTTTAACCTTGCCGGGTTGCCACATCGAATTACACCATTGATTTGACGCAAAACAGCGGCCTGCGAGCTGAATTGTCAACAAATTAGTTTAAAAACTTGAAAATAAATAGTTTTTAAGTTATAATGTAATTGGGAGTATCTTGTAAACGATCAGGGAGGAATGTGTATGAAGATTACATTTATTGGGGCCGACCATGAAGTTACGGGAAGCTGTCATTATCTGGAAGTAAATGATAAGCATATACTGGTAGATTACGGAATGGAACAGGGAGTCAATGTATTTGAAAATGCAGATTTGCCTGTTTCGGAAGCTCTTATCGATTATGTATTTCTGACACATGCTCATATAGATCATTCGGGGCTTCTGCCACTGCTATATGCAAAGGGATTCAGAGGACAGATATTTGCAACAGATGCGTCCTGCGAATTGTGTAACATAATGCTTAGAGACTGTGCGCATATACAGATGATGGAGTCAGACTGGCGCGCAAGAAAAGCAAAAAGAAGCTCAGACGTTGCTATGATGGAACCGCTGTATACCATGGAAGATGCAGAGGGCGCAATCAAGAGGCTTGTACCCTGTAGATACGGAGAAATAATTGAGGTGTGCGACGGGGTGTCCATCAGATTTACGGATGTGGGACATTTGCTGGGATCGGCCAGCATAGAAGTGTGGCTCACAGAGGGCGGCGCAAGTAAGAAGATAGTATTTTCAGGAGACTTGGGTAACAAGAATCAGCCTCTGTTAAAGGATCCTCAGTATACAGAGGAAGCGGATTACGTAGTAATGGAGTCCACCTACGGAAACAGGCTTCATCCCACGGAGACAGTGGATTACGCACAGAGACTTGCGGAAATTATAAAGGAAACCTTCGACAGAGGAGGAAATGTAGTAATACCATCCTTTGCAGTAGGAAGAACCCAGGAACTCCTGTATTTTTTGAGACAGGTCAAGATGAAGCGTCTGGTAGAGGGGCATGAAGATTTCAAGGTCTATGTGGACAGCCCCATGGCAGTGGAGGCAACTGAAGTATTCCAGAATAACCGAGAAGAATGCTTTGATGAAGATACTCTGGAACTGATAAGAAATAATATAAATCCGCTGTCCTTCCCGGGATTGAGATTATCCATCACTTCGGAGGAATCAAAGGACATAAACTTTATAGATGAACCTAAGGTAATCATCTCCGCATCGGGAATGTGTGAGGCGGGACGAATCAGACACCACCTTAAGCATAATCTTTGGAGAGAGGAATGTACCATACTGTTTGTGGGATATCAGGCAGTGGGAACCCTTGGACGAAGCATTATAGAGGGAGCCAAAGAGGTAAGGCTTTTCGGAGAACCCATTGAAGTAAGAGCCCATATCATGCAACTTGCAGGATTATCGGGACACGCAGATAAGGACGGACTTATCAGATGGATCAATGCATTTAAAGAAAAACCCAAGAAGGTATTCGTCGTTCACGGAGAAGACGGCGTATGTATGGAATTTGTGGAATGCCTTAAGGTAGAGCACGGTCAGAGAGCATACGCACCATACAGCGGAACAGAGTTTGATCTTATAGCCAATAAGATATCATACGAGACATCACCCATACCTGTTCAGAAAAAGTCCAGACCGGCCAGCGGTGTTTTCGCAAGGCTTATTGCAGCAGGTCAGAGACTTGTTGCGATTATATCAAAGAGCGACGGCATGGCCAACAAGGATATGGCCAAATTTGCGGACCAAATCAATTCAATTTGCGACAAGATGGAGTGGAAATGAAGATAGTAGCTTCTGTAGACAATAACTGGGCCATCGGAAGAAGAGGAGAACTTCTTATAAGCATCCCCAATGATTTAAAAAGATTTAGGGAGCTGACCATAGGCAAAACAATCATTTACGGAAGAAAGACCCTGAGTACTTTTCCTCAGGGTCTTGTTTTGCAGGGACGAAGGAATATAGTAATGTCAGCAAAACCAGGATTTACGGTAAAAGGCGGAGAGGTGGCAAACAGCCTTGAAGAACTGTTTAAACTTATAGAGAAGGAAAATACCGAAGACGTATTTGTGGTGGGTGGAGAAAGTATTTATAAGCAGCTTTTGCCTTATTGCGATGAGTGCCTTCTCACCATGATAGATATGGAATACGAGGCTGACGCATATTTTCCCAGGATAGACAAATCACAGGAATGGGAGCAGGTATCCGAGAGTGATGAATATACATATTTCGATGTTCCCTACACCTTTGCAAGATACACAAGGAAAGCTTGAAAAGTGCCATCGCTATTGACTTTTTTTAACAAAAGTATAATAATAATCCTTGGTTATCCAAAACGTAAAGAGAGGTGTAGAACGTGGAGAAGAAAAATATTGACTGGAGTAATTTGGGTTTTGGCTACATTCAGACAGATGCCAGATATGTATCATACTTTAAGGATGGTGCATGGGATGAAGGCAAGATTACTGATGATGCCAATATAGTATTAAATGAGTGCGCAGGCGTTTTACAATATGCTCAGACTGTTTTTGAAGGTTTGAAAGCCTACACCACCCAGGACGGAAAGATTGTAACCTTCCGCCCGGATCTTAATGCAGAGCGTCTCAACGCATCAGCAGCAAGACTTGAGATGCCCGTACTTCCCGAGGGAAGATTTATTGAAGCAGTTAAAAAGGTAATCGCAGCTAACGAGGCATTTGTACCTCCTTACGGCAGCGGAGCTACATTATATATCCGTCCTTATATGTTCGGAAGTAACCCCGTAATAGGAGTAAAGCCCGCAACAGAGTATGAGTTCAGAATTTTCTGTACACCTGTAGGACCTTACTTCAAGGGCGGCGCAAAGCCTATTACCATAAAGATAAGTGATTTTGACCGTGCGGCACCGAGAGGAACAGGAAACATCAAGGCCGGCCTTAACTATGCAATGAGCCTTCATGCAATTGTAACCGCACATAAGGAAGGATTCGATGAGAATATGTACCTTGATCCCGCAAGCCGTACAAAGGTGGAGGAGACAGGCGGAGCAAACTTCCTTTTCGTAACCAAAGACAATACAGTTGTAACACCTAAGTCAGACAGCATTCTTCCTTCAATAACAAGAAGATCTCTTGTATATGTTGCCAAGGAATATCTTGGACTCAATGTTGAAGAGAGAGAAGTATATGTAGATGAGCTTAAGGATTTCGCAGAGGCAGGTCTTTGCGGAACAGCAGCAGTTATCTCACCCGTAGGAAAGATCGTAGATCACGGCAAAGAAATCTGCCTTCCTGCAGGAATGGAAGATATGGGCCCTGTAACAAGAAAGCTTTATGAGACTCTAACCGGTATTCAGATGGGAAGAATAGAGGCGCCTAAGGGCTGGATTTGTGAGATTGGCTGATAACTAATTAAATACGGAGATAAAGGCAAACTATGACATTTTTCAAAAAAGCGGTTGTTTCGGGTCTTTTAATAGCTTGCCTTTTTTATTTCGCTTCATGCGGCAGAAACAGTGACAAGAAGATAATCTTTACCTCCGGCTTTCCCAATAATGAAGTATTCTGCGTTCAGGATGAGTACTGTACTTATCAGGAGTTTGCGTTGTATCTGGTGAATACAGCCAATCGTTATTCCGAAGTCTATGGTGAAAGGATTTGGGAAACTGCCGTGGAGGACGGAAGTCTTTATGATAATATGAAGACTGTTGTTCTGTCGCGTCTCGTTAAGATAAAGATTATGTATCTTTTGGCCAAGGATATGAATATCACCCTTGAAGAGGATGAGCAGGAACTGGTTCAAAAGGCTGCACAGGAATACTATGAATCTTTATCCGAAAAGGATTGCAATAATCTGGGAATAAAAGAGGACACGGTTAGATCCATGTATGAGCAGTATGCCATCACGACCAAAGCATACATGGAGATTATCAAGGATGTAAATCCCGAGATAAGTGACGATGAAGCAAGAAGTGTGTCTGTGGGTCATATTCTGATATCTTTTAATGATAAAAAGAACTCACGAAAGACCATTTCAGAGGATGAAAAACAGGCTGTTTACAATAAGGCGAAGAAGGTATACGGCGAGTTAAACGCGCCGGATGCGGATTTTGCCCTTGTGGCATCGGCCTACAGTGATGATAAAGAGATATTTATGTCAGTAGCCAAGGGAGATCTTCCGGGTGAATTGGAGGATGTGGTTTTTTCATTGGCGAATGATGAACTCAGTAAGATTACCGAATCGGACGACGGTTATCATATTTTCAAGTGTATCAGTACCCTTGACAGAGATGAGACCGATCTAAATAAAATAAAGCTGGCAGAACGGAGAAAAAACGAGGCGTTCAGCAGGATTTATGATGAATTTGCGGATTCTTTGGGAGCGAAGATAAACGAAAAAGTCTTTGAAAAGATATCCTCCGAGGAATTCAACG
>JAILPU010000247.1 GCA_024699395.1 Lachnospiraceae bacterium
GCATCGGAATAGTATTTAACGGCAAGGGACAAAGCGCCGTACTCCTTACTTCCGGGGCCTTCCTGCATTCTGTCCGCCACTTCCTCCTGCACCATTACGGTAATACTCTTTAAAGGGGCATCCCCCTCAAAAAGGCCCATAATAATAGGGGTTGTTATATAGTAGGGGAGATTTGCCACCACCTTTATGGGTCTTCCCCCGTTATATTCTTCGCAAATCTTTTTTATATCCACTTTAAGGATATCGTTATGGATTACAGTCACATTGTCATAGGAGGAAAGCTCTTCTTTAAGAACCGGAATAAGTTTGTCATCAATCTCCACAGTCACAACATGACCCGCTTTCTCGGCTAACAGTCTTGTGAGGGTTCCAAGTCCGGGACCGATTTCCAAAACGCAGTCATCCTCAGTGACCCCTGAAGCCTCTATTATCTTATCCAGAACAGAGGTATCTATAAGAAAATTCTGTCCGAATTTCTTTTTAAAATTAAAATCATACTTTTCCAAAAGATTCAGTGTACTCTGTAATATTCCCGTAGTAGCCATCAATGTCTCCTTTTGTTAAACCTATCCTCACCCGATTTATTGTAAAGACTCATATATTGTCCCACAAAATGATAATCCCTCCCGCTTTTTAGTGCGGAAGGGGTTTTTATCTTTGTATTTTACCTGCATAAACCGGTATTTTTAAGTAATTCTTTTATTTCATCCACAGACAGCCACCAATTGTTGTTGTCGGAACTGTAGGAGAAACCGCTCTCCACCTTTTTACCTGTGGGTACGGTCTTTTTGGAATCGCTCCAAACCATCTGGGGATAAACGATGTAATGATCCTCATATTCATAGGTGGTCATGGAATCCTCGGGGGTGATCATAATCTCATGAAGCTTTTCACCCTCTCTTATGCCCACCTCTTTTGTCTCGCAATCGGGGGACATAGCCTTTGCAAGGTCGGTTATCTTAAAGGAAGGAATCTTTGAGATAAATGTCTCTCCACCCTTTGCTTCCTCAAGAGCCTTGATAACCAGCTTTACACCCTGCTCTAAACTTATCCAGAATCTTGTCATTCTGTAATCGGTAATGGGAAGAGTCTTCTCTCCCTTATCCAAAAGATCTTTGAAAAAAGGAATAACGCTTCCTCTGCTTCCCGCAACATTTCCGTAACGCACGAGAGAAAAACTTATATCCTTGCTTCCTGCATAAGCATTGGCCGCTATAAAAAGCTTATCGGACACAAGCTTGGTTCCTCCGTAAAGATTAACGGGGTTAACCGCCTTATCGGTGGAAAGAGCCACCACCTTTTTAACATTTCTGTCGAGAGCCGCATCGATTATATTCTGGGCTCCGTTTATATTGGTCTTTATAGCTTCCGCAGGGTTGTATTCACATGCGGGAACCTGCTTCATGGCAGCGGCATGGATAACATAATCCACACCCTCAAAAGCACGCAACAGCCTTTCCTTATCTCTTACATCGCCTATAAAAAAGCGAAGCTTGTCCGCATGCTCTTTAAATTCATTCTGCATATTAAACTGCTTGAACTCATCCCTGGAATAAATAATGATCTTCTTGGGATTATAATTGTTCAAAACGTAACGGGTAAAGGCTTTACCGAAACTTCCGGTTCCTCCCGTTACAAGTATTGATTTATTGTTAAGCATATGATTCCTTTCACCGGCATCAGATCATATCAATGTCATATTTAATCTTGTCATCCACCGATATATCTTTTCCGATCTGAACCTCGGTAAGTGTAAGTCTCGTATCTGCAATAATGGTATGCTTGCATCCAATGGGCATTGTAACCACATCCCCTGCTTTCACAAGTCTTACCACGCCGTCCACAACAGCTCTTCCTATTCCTGAAGTAACTGTCCAGATTTCTTTTCTCTTTTCGTGGCTGTGGTAATTCATGCTGTGACCGGGATTTAAAGTAACCTTCAAAGTCATGCTGTCCTCACCCACATCAAGCACAAGATAATTGCCCCAGCTCTTCTCGGCAAACATTATCTGCTGGTCTATCTTATCCACAAAAGGCTTTATATAGCTGGACTGCTCCTTGTCCGAAACAAGGATACCGTCGGCGCTGGCGCAAACCACCGCATTCTTAAGTCCCATGCAAAGCACAGGCACCGGGAGTTCGTTGATCACATGGACATCCTTGCATTCATCATTGATGGTGCCCTTTCCGATAACGCTCTCCTCCATTGCTTCGGTCAGGGTATTCCAGGTTCCCATATCCTTCCACTGACCTGCGAAACGAAGAACGGAAATATCCTTTTCCTTTTCCACCACCGCATAATCGAAGCTTATCTTGGTGAGTGACTCATATTTCATGTAAAGGTCGCCGTAATCGGTGAAATCTATAAGCTCGTGGGCTCTGTCAAGAACGTATTTGATCTTGAAAGCAAATACTCCGCCGTTCCAGAGTCCCCCTCTCTTAATATATTCCTCGGCTGTTTTCACATCGGGTTTTTCTTTGAATTCCGAAACCTTGCTGAGTTCCCCCTTGGTCTCGGGAATTATATATCCGTATTTTTCACTGGGATATGTGGGGTCGATGCCCATAAGTACCAGATTGGCTTCTCCCTCTTTGGCAAGCCTGTCCAGTTCCTTAACGCACTTGAAATATTCCTCTTCCACAAAGGGATCCACGGGACAGATAACAGCCGTATCATCCTCGGGAATCTTTTTCACATCCTTAAGGTACGCCGCAGCCAGTGCAATAGCGGGGAAAGTATCTCTTCTGCAGGGTTCCACGCATATATCCACATCCTGACCCAACTGATTCTTGATAGCGGAGACCTGAGATTTACTGGTGGCAATTGTGACAGTACTGTCACTGTCTACAGCCTTAATCTGACCGTAAACTCTCTGAACCATGGACTGATAATCGCCGTTATCCGTCTTAAATATTTTTATGAACTGTTTGCTTCTCACATCGTTGGATAAGGGCCAAAGGCGCTTGCCGCTTCCCCCCGACAATAATACGATATTCATATTTTTTCCCCGATTTAAAATTGGTTTAATCAGTTTCCTTTTTTGAGAAGAGCTTCCTTCTTAGCAAGCTCTCTGTCGTGCTTTGCCATGATATTGATAAGCTCTTCATAGCTGGTCTTCTGGGGATTCCAGTTGAGAACAGTCTTTGCCTTGGTGGGATTTCCCCAAAGGTTATCAACATCGGTGGGTCTGAACCAAGCGGGATTTACGCATACAAGCATCTTGCCTGTCTCTGCATCGTAACCCTTCTCGTCAACGCCTGTTCCCTCCCAACGGATGGTGATGCCGTTAGCCTTGAAAGCCTTTTCAGTAAAGTCTCTTACAGTGTGCTGAACGCCTGTTGCGATAACGAAGTCATCGGGAGTATCCTGCTGCATGATAAGCCACATGCACTCAACATAATCCTTTGCATAGCCCCAGTCACGGAGTGAATCCATATTTCCAAGCTCAAGGTGATCCTGAATTCCCTCGGCAATACGTCCTGCTGCAAGAGTGATCTTACGTGTAACGAAGTTCTCTCCTCTTCTCTCTGACTCATGGTTAAAGAGGATTCCGTTAACAGCGAACATTCCGTATGCTTCTCTGTACTCCTTGATGATCCAGAAACCGTACTGCTTTGCAACAGCATAGGGGCTGTAGGGATGGAAGGGAGTAGTCTCACTCTGGGGAACTTCCTCAACTTTTCCGTAAAGCTCGGAAGTTGAAGCCTGATAAATCTTACAGGTTTTCTGAAGTCCGAGAATGCGGACTGCCTCAAGAATACGCAATACTCCGATGGCATCCACATCTCCCGAATACTCGGGAACGTCAAAGGAAACCTGAACATGGCTCTGAGCCGCAAGATTGTAAATCTCATCGGGTTTAACCTTTGCGATGATATTTGTTATTGAAGAGGTATCGGAAAGATCTCCGTCATGAAGTGTGATGGCATTTTTCTCAAGAAGGTGATCGATTCTGGAAGTGTTGGCCAAAGACGCACGTCTTGTCATACCGTGAACCTCATATCCCTTCTCAAGCAAAAACTCTGCCAAATAAGATCCGTCCTGTCCTGTTATTCCTGTAATAAGCGCTTTCTTCATTTCTTTCCTCGATTCTTTTATTTTTCTCAAAGCAACAGACATTTTAGCAAAAAAAGCCGTCTCTGTCCACTATTTGATCCACTGTGCCCATCTTTTGCGGTAATCGCTGCAGCTCATTCCCTCACTTTTAAGGAAAAGCTCGTTGAATGTCTCCACATCCTTTATACCGGATTCCTTTATAACCTCATCCACAGGCTTTATGGTAAATCTGAGCATCTCTTTTGCCATATTGATACGTCTGTTGGTTACATAATCCTCAATAGAGATACCGTAGTAACCGGCAAACAGCTCATTGAGTGAAGCCCTGTCAAGGCCTGACAGTGATGCCGCACCCTCCACGGGATCCTCTGATGAAAGATTATCGTTAAGGTACTCTCTCACGGAATTAAGGCTTAATGCTCTGGCGTCGTTATCATCCATAAGATTGAAGACCTTTGACACCATCTCATTTACAAGGGTCACCAAAAGGAGATTGCTCTGAAGTTCCGCAAGAAAATCCCTGTCCCCCTGAAGGTTCATAAGCTTCTCTATTATATCGTCAAATACCTTGGAATCGTCGGGAGTAAAAAAGTTGCTCCCGGAATTCATCCCGGTGAAAAGTTCGTAATATTCCTCAGCCCCTCTTCCGTTAAAATGAACCCAGGCAAGACTCCAGGGTTCGTTTTCGGAGCTCATATGAGAATAGTGATGCATACAGTTTATAAGGGCGCAGTCTCCCGCCTTCACCTTTGTCTTTTTGCCCATCACCTCAATGACGCCGCTTCCCTCTTTTACCATAATAAATAGGAAGGAGGAGAGATTTTCTCTCTCGCTGCAGTGGGGTTTTAAGCTTTTAAGCTTTCCCACCTCCTGGACATAGAGAAGATTCTTTCTGACAAAATCACCGGGGGTATGTATAAATCTCTCGGAATCTGTTATACCCTCCACCGAAAAAAGAGAATGTCTGCTGTTCATATTAACCTCCTCTATAAACGTGCGCGCCAGTAATCGAGTATCTCACCGATGGTCTGCTCCAACCCGATTTCGGGTTTCCAGCCGGTACATCCGGTGAGCTTTGTTATATCCGCCTCGATTATGGGAACGTCAACGGGACGTATTTTGTTGGGATCGGTCTCCACTTTTATCTCTTTATGTGCCATGGAGATTATCTTATCCAGAACATGCTGTATGGAAACAGCCTTGCCGCTTCCCACATTGTAGGTTTCCCCGGGTGCTCCCTTTCTTATAAGAGCGCCGTAAGCTTTAACCACATCACGCACATCCGTAAAATCTCTCATAGCCTTAAGGTTGCCCACGTACATAACAGGCTCCTTAAGTCCTTTTTCTATTTCCACAACCTGCTTGCAGAAATCGGAAACTACGAAAATCGGTGACTGGCCGGGGCCTATATGATTGAAGGCTCTCACCATCATCACCTGCATATCGTAAGCTCTGTAGTAGATGTTTCCTATCATATTCTGGCAGGCTTTTGTAGCCGCATAAATATTGCCGGGGCGAAGGGCATTCTCCTCGGTAATGGGACATTCATTGTCTTTAATATGTCCGTACTCCTCGCCGGAACCGATAAGAAGAACTCTGGGCTTATAAAAAAGCTCCCTTACCGCATCCATCATATTAACACTGCCTATAATGTTAACATTGATGGTAAGTCCCGGATTTTTCCAGGCAACCCCTACGGAACTCTGGGCAGCAAGATGGAAAATATAATCGGGACGAACTTTAAACAGAAGGTCGCTTATATCTTCTTTATTCAATATATTCAGATTAAGTATTTCGGCATGCTCATTCACAAGCTCCTCATTGGGAAGCTTGGTGGCAACAACCTGCATTCCCAGGTCCTTTGCCAGATGATCTATCAGATAATTGCCTACGAAGCCCGCAGCTCCGATCACAAGCGCTTTTTCCATTATCAAACACTCCGTATGATTTAATCCGCCAACGTGTTAATTCTACCATACAAGGTTATGTATTGCAAATAAAGTAAGAAGCGAGCTCCCCAAAGAAAGCAGCTATTTCGGAGTGTAATCCCCCACCTTCTTTTTAAATTCCGGTGCGTATATAAAATCCAAAAGCACCCTGTCTCTTGTTCTTAATCCGGATTTTAATTCATTCACCCAAAAATTAAAGCCATCTGTATCCAACTCTCTTCTAAGGCAAAGTCTGTACAAGACAGAAACATATTCCTCGTCACTGTAATTGTGGTTAACAAATTCGGGGGATTTGAAAAATTCTCCGATAACATTGTAAAGATCTCTTCTCTTATCCAGGATCTCATCGCACCAGAAATCAAGTCCCTCTGTATCCGGCTCTCTTCCCATTATCCCCTTGTAAAGCTGATATATAAAGGAAGTAAGAGTCACATTCCTGTCTCTTCCCCTGTGGTTTTCGACAGATCCCCGATTTATACCGCACACTTTACAGATATTGGTAAACTCTTTGCTTGTGGCAAAGGCTGCAAGTATGCCCTTTCTTGAAACCCCGTTTTGAAGGCACTTATACCAGTAATCAAAGCCTCCCTTATCGTAGGTTCGACCCATAATTACTCTGTAGGCTCTCTTTACAAACTCTTCATCCGTAAGGTTAAGACCCTCAAATTCATCGCTTTCAAAAAAGAACTCCATGGCAGTGGCGCCGTTTCTTTCACCCGATCTAAGTGCCCTCTCCCAGAAATCCAGTTCATCATCTCTTCCGGTTCTTAAAAAACATCCCTCATAAAGGGCGCGCACAAAGAGTCTCTTCTTAAATGAAGCAGCCTTTTCATCGGCATTTTCATTTTTCTCTTTAAACTCAGGGGTGTTAAAAAATGCATCCGCGCATGTTATCTTCGTATAATCTTCGTTAAAAAGTTTCTCTTCCCACGAGTCCAGCTCGGAATATTCGGGTTCTCTGTTATAGGCATAATCCGTAAGCTCTCTTATATAGGAAAGGCGGTCAGAGAAGGAAAGTCCCTCCTCCTTTTGGGTATACGCCTTTATCCTGAGATTACCGTTACCTAAGATTTTACCCCAGTCGGTCCAGGATACATTTTCTGTATTATGGGACTTTGTGAGAAAGCTCTCCCCGGGCTTTGCATAAACAGTAAAATTCATGTTCTGGGCGCTCCAGTCGTAATTGGACTCAACCCTGGGCTTTGCACTGTCCGTATCAAAAAATACCACCACCGAAAACAAAGTATCAGCGGGCAAAAGTATTTTCTCAGGAAGATCCACGGTATAATAACCCGCATATTTGGTTCGTCCCGAAAGAGGTGAAGAAAGCATGGGTGTTCCCGATGTGGGATTGCCTTCCTCCACATCCTTGTAAATCTGAACAGAATACCCCACATTGGTATTTCCCAGTTCAAACCCCACTGCCGTGAAATATTCATCTCCGTTTCTGGGTGCGGTTCTAAAGATATTTGCCATTCCCCCACAGGAAACTATGTCAACGGAGACATAGCCTCCGTCATACTGATATAAGTTCTTATATTTTCCTGACATGTCTGTCACAAAACAATAGAAATTATCGGAGAGTGTCTCATCACAATAGGATACCCACAGATATCCTTCCTTTCCGTAATTTTCATTTGTACCCCAGCTGTTCTTCACAAGCCAGGCTCCGTTCTTCTGTGGCTTTTCAAGGAAATTATCCGCAGGATAATCATCATCCCAGCCTATAACAGTTATGGCATGATTGGTAGCCGTCTTTTCGTAATTGTAATAACCCCCGGTCGCCTTATTATAATATTTCCCGGAGTTAAAGTTAACGGAATAAGCAACACTTCCGTATTCCATAATACATTTTTTAACTTCTTCAACATCGTCTTTACTGATTCGGAAGAAATTCTTAAGGCTGTAATCCCCGGATCCGTAAGCTTCGCTTCGGGTTCCGGACAGGGGCTCACTTATTCTCGCATTCCTGTTTGTTCCTTCTTTTTTTCCCTCATCAGAAGAAACTGCGTTATCGTCCTCTGTCTTGTAATCAATTTCCTCACTTAACCCTCTCCCTGTAAGGATAACATGGGCCGCAAGATCGGAATTAAAACCTTTATGTAAAAACCCCGAATATGTTCCGTTAAAGGTAAAAGTATCGTTACCGATACCTTTATTCACATCATCCACATCATCAAATGCATAATAGCAAAGCATATGCTCGGAAAGATCTGTTTCATAGTCCGGATTCTCCTTTAAAATGGAGGATTCCATTGCGGACAATACGGTATAGCTCCAACAGTTGCCATAGGGGCTCTGATCTTTTACACCGGTAATACACCCTGTATCCCTTGAATCGTATTTGGAGGGAAGGGCAGTATCTCCCACCATCTCCATACCCCTTGTGTGAACATCATTATCTTCAACACTTTCCATCCCTCTTGTAGCAATCACATTTTCGTTCACTGAAGGGGCTGCCACATCCCAAGGGCATACATTCTCATCCACAGGAGAGGTTGCAAACATCAGTGCCGATAACATTATGGACAATCCCAAATACATATTCCGAACCTCCTATGGCAAATCCGGCTCCCTCGCGGCTTTAAAGCCTTCAATGGGAGTTTTAACAGCTACATAATACTCACCCGCTTCATAATAATATAATCCGTAAGCTTCCTTCAGATACTCCGCCTTCATACACTCGGGAATAATAAATATCTCACCCTCTTCGGGATTAAACACCCTCTCCATGGCACTTTCATGAATAACGGAGTCGTCAGTCCTTGCAGAGGCAAAGGAACTCATGGTTTTACCATTTTCCAAAGCCCATTTACCAAGACGATAATAATCGGTCTCCGACATCATGTCCGTTATCACAAGGTGCTTTATATTTTCGTCTCTTGCAAGAACGTCCCAGAACGCTTCAGGTTCCGGTTTCTCCTCAACAAACATATGCCCGCCCTCAAAATGCTTAAGGCTTTTGGCTATAGCTCCAAGCTCTGTTATCTGAGTCAGTGCACATACCAAAAGAAAAAGGGTGGCAAGAGTCTTATTGGATATACCTTTTATAATGCCTCCCACTCCCAAAAGGGTTGCAAGAAGCACCAATACCATTACCATTCTTCCACTGGCTCTGAAACAGCTCCATATTTTTTCAAGAAATCCCGGTATACCTATAGAAAAAAGTTTCACCGATCCTAATGTAAAAGAATTCTGGCAGGCCACAATCACTGTCAGAACAATTAGGATGCCCACACCGAGACCGGCTGAATTTTGGGGCATAAGCTTTCTTTTTTCACCCAAAACTCTGTATAAAATCTTAATGCAAACCGCCGCAATACAAAGGATTATAATCCCCGCTCCCAGATATCCGAATCCCTCGTACTGTTCTTTATTGTAAAGAGAAAGCTTCGGAAGAAAACGATCCGAATAGTACATGGGATTTACAAGAGCATTAAGATTCATATTAAACTGTCCCAGGCCTCCCCCGGAAAATGAA
>JAILPU010000283.1 GCA_024699395.1 Lachnospiraceae bacterium
ACGGAAAACTTCAGGAGTATGAGAATCGTAAGACCTACGATATCGAGCATTCCGAGCTTAAGAGACCTGTTAAGAGCATGGTTAAATTATCCGACTACGATCTTGAAGAGGTTAAGGTGGAGGTTAAGGAAGTTGACAGCGTGATTTACCTCTTCACCACCAAGACCTGCCCCAACTGCAAGATTGCCAAGGAATATCTGAAGGATGTTCCCTACATCCTTATAGATGCCGAGGAAAATATGGAGATGGCAAGACAGTACGGTGTTATGCAGGCTCCCACTCTTGTGGTGGTTAAGGACGGCAAGACCAAGAAATATGTCAATGCCTCCAATATCAACAAATTTGTAAATAACCTTAATACGGCAAAGGAAACATCAAATGCCGTACAGGTATAAAAGGACTTAAAGGAAATGATAAACAGACTTATTAAAGAAATTAAAACAAAGGAAGCTCCCATTGTGGTGGGACTGGACCCGATGCTTAAATTCATTCCTTCACATATTTTGAAGGAAGGTTTTGACAGATACGGCGAGAACTTAAAAGGAGCCGCAGAAGCCATATTTTTATTCAATCAAAAAATAGTGGATGCCGTATACGACCTTATCCCTGCGGTTAAACCTCAGATAGCCATGTATGAGCAGTTCGGCATTCCCGGAATGGAAGCCTTTGAGAGAACCGTTAAATACTGTAAAGAAAAAGGCCTCGTGGTTATAGGCGATATCAAAAGAGGAGATATCGGTTCCACATCGGAAGCTTATGCAGTAGGTCATCTTGGTAAGGTGACCATAGGTAACAATTCCTTCTATGGTTTTGACGAAGATTTCGTAACCGTTAACCCTTACCTGGGTACGGACGGAGTCAAGCCCTTTATGGATATATGTGCCACTGAGAAAAAAGGAATATTTGTCCTTGTAAAAACATCAAATCCTTCCAGCGGAGAATTTCAGGACAGACTTGTGGACAACAGACCTCTGTACGAACTGGTGGGTGAGCAGGTGGCAAAATGGGGCGAAGAACTTATGGGCGACTCCTACAGTTATGTGGGAGCGGTTGTAGGCGCAACCTACCCGGAGCAGGGCAAAGTTTTACGTAAGATAATGCCAAAGACCTTTATTTTGGTTCCCGGTTACGGAGCTCAGGGAGGAAAAGGAGCCGATCTTGTTCATTTCTTTAACGATGACGGATTGGGTGCCATAATCAATTCTTCCAGAGGTATCATTGCAGCTTACAAACAGGAGAAATATCAGAAATTCAAAGAAGCGAATTTCTTCGAAGCTTCAAGGGCCGCAGTGCTTGATATGAAGGAAGATATAAAACAGGCATTGGAAAACAGATAAGATTTTTTGACAGACCCGGTTGAGGGATATAACCTTCAACCTGGTTTGTTTGTGTGAAGATAAAAGAGGAGATTGTATGGAAAGATATAAAGAGGAATTTATAGAATTTATGGTTGAATCCGAAGTGCTTAAATTCGGAGAGTTTACATTAAAGAGCGGAAGAAAATCACCCTTTTTCATGAATGCCGGTGCATATGTTACCGGAAGCCAGCTTATAAGACTTGGGGAATATTATGCAAAGGCAATTCATGAGAATTTCGGAGATGAGTTTGACGTTCTTTTCGGACCCGCATACAAGGGTATTCCTTTGAGCGTTGCTACCGTAATGGCATATTATAAGCTTTACGGCAAAGAGATAAGATATTGTGCAAACCGTAAAGAAATCAAAGACCACGGCGATGTGGGAATGTTTTTGGGCAGCACCCTTAAAAGCGGTGACAGAGTTGTTATGATAGAGGATGTAACAACCTCAGGAAAATCCATAGAAGAAACCTTCCCTCTTATTGAGTCGGTAGGTGGTGTAAGCGTTGTGGGACTTATGGTTTCCTTAAACAGAATGGAAAAGGGTCTCAACAGTGACAGCGCGGCTTTGCGTGATATCAGAGAAAAATACGGTTTTGATACGGCAGCCATCGTTGATATGAAGGAGGTTACCGATTACCTTTACAACAGAGATTTCGGCCACGGCGTTATAATCGACGATACCATCAAGGCGGCTATTGATGACTATTACAGACAGTACGGAGCCGTATAGAGGATAGAAAATGGCCAGACGTAAGCTTATCTATACCGGTAAAAAGATTTCCAAACGGGGCCGGATGTCTGCTTTCCTCGGGGTTTTAAGCCTTGCAGGACTCGCTGTGAGCATTTATGCGGCATACAAAAAAGACGGTGAAATTTCCATGAAATACGGCGTCACCGGATTTTTGGCCATGATCTTTTCATTGTCGGGACTGATATTGGGAACCTGTTCCTTAAGAGATGATGAGAACTTCAGGTTTTTACCTGTATTGGGGATTGTTCTCAATTCCCTTTCGCTCATTTGTGTGGGAATTATTTTATATATTGCGATTTAGGGGGACGTTAAAGTGCCTGATACTTTGGAGCGCCTTGAACTTTCACTGAAAGCGGTAAGAAGGATGAACAGTGAGGAGTTGTCCAATCCTGTTCTCAATGAATATTTTAAATCTCTATCCGGTTTTATTCTTAATGTTTTCGGCGAACTTGAATTTGTAAAAAACGGAGGCATCACAAAAGCTTCCCTTGAAGAACTGAGAGAAAGAAATCACAGGATGTATGAGATATTTCTTCCCGAAAATTACGAGAAGAATTTTCTCAATCCCGAATATGCAAAAGAAAAATTAGGTGAGGAGGGAGTAATCCTGTCCTCTGTTTTTGCTGAGCTTTATAAAATGCCTGTCTATGCCTATGAGGAGGATGAATTTAATATCCTTATAAGGACAGAGCTTGTGGTACAGATTTATACCCTTTATGTTTATGCACTCTCATCCGATGAACCCGGTCCTTCGGTCAATGAATTAAAGGATATCCTTTACTGGTATGTGAGTGATTATTGCGATGTTTTAAGTAAAGACGCCGTGGAGAGGGATTATTGTCCCGAGAGGTCAAAGCGCTTTCACGACATCCTTAATACGAATCTTTCTGATGAAAGATATGTCTACAGTTACGGTCTCTATGTAAATGAAGACGTAATAAAGCTTATACATTTTATGAATGAGCTTGATAAAGAGGAGATTGATAAGATTGCCGACACCTTTACGGGAGGCTATGTCAGAGGTTTTGAAGCCGGCAATAAGGATCTTTCCAAGAAAAAATCGGTGAGCATTATCGCAAGAATCGGTTTTGAAAGAGTACTTCAAAAAGCGGTTTCCAATTTTAACAATCTGGGGCTTAAGGTTCTTATCCATTCCGATAAGAGGAGCTTTTTGGAACTTCCCATGAGCAGAAACTTTTGTTACATGGGCGGGACTTTGAACAGACAGTTTGCCTACGATCACAAAAATGATTACGGTCTTGTATTTGACAGAAACCTTATGCACAGAAAGCTTGACACTATAAAAGACGGCTTTGAAGCTGTTTCGGATTTCGCAAGGGATTATGCGGGACCTGCATGTTTTGAGGATTTCGGAGAAAGTGTTTTTACACCGGCAATCAAAAAGAGTGCCGTAAAGCTTTCCGATAAGCAGAATCATATATTTACGGAATACAGAAGGCTTTATACGGATATTGTAAAGGCCCATGTTCCCGAGGAGGAGAGAAGCTTTACCATTATCGCCTTCCCCCTTCCTTCCATAGCAAAAACAGATGAAAAATATAAAGAGATATTTAAAGATATAATTAAGGTCAATACCCTTGATTACGAAAAGTATTTAAGAATCCAGAATGTGCTTTGCGACACCTTAAATAAGGCGGATTACTGCATTATAAAGGGGAAAGGCACAAACAAAACGGATATGAAGGTAAAGGTGGTAACTCCGGACAATCCCGAAAAGCAGGCGAACTTTGAAAACTGCCTTGCGGATGTAAACATTCCCTTGGGAGAAGTTTTCACATCCCCCGTATTAAAGGGAACTTGGGGGATACTCAATGTCTCCAAGGTATATCTTTCGGGGCTTGAATATAAAAATCTTACCATCAGTTTTAAAGACGGAATTATAACGGAGTATGACTGCTCCAATTTTGAAGACACAAAAGAAAACAAAAATTATATATATGAAAACGTACTGATGCGCCATGAAACTTTGCCCTTGGGAGAATTTGCCATCGGTACCAATACTTATGCATACCGCTTGTCCATAGAGCATGATATAGGAGCGCTTTTACCTATACTTATTGCCGAAAAATGCGGTCCTCACTTTGCGGTGGGGGATACCTGCTATTCCGATTGCGAGGATATACGTGTTTACAATCCCGACGGCAAGGAGATAATCGCTAAGGAGAATGATTATTCTTTGTTGCGTCATACACAGCCGGACAAGGCATATTTTAACTGCCATACGGACATAACGATTCCCTATGACGAGCTGGGACTTTTGGTGTGCGTCACCAAAGAGGGAGAGGAGATTCCCATTATTGAAGACGGACTCTTTGTGTTGGCGGGCACTCTTGAACTAAACGAGCCTCTTTATAAATAAGAAAATAAAAACGGGTTGCATACCTCACATTTATTTAGTAAACTGATGATTGGGTTAAAATCCCGAAGGTGGAAACGTATGTATTGTTCTGCCGGTAATCACACCGTAATCCTTGGCAATATGGGATTTATTAAGGAAGCGCACTTGCGCATAATGTAATTGTTGCATACTTTGGCAGCACAGGACTCCGGAATGCCACAAGAGGCATTCTTCCTTGCGGGAAAAAACAGGGGATTTTAAGCCGGCACAGAATTTGGAATTATTTGTTTACGTAGGAGAAAGCTATGAGTAATGCTGAAATGAAGGTTTCTATAGTAATGGGAAGCGACTCCGATATGCCTGTTATGGCCAAGGCCGCAGACATTTTGGAAGAGTTCGGTATCCCTTATGAGATGAATATTATCAGTGCTCACAGAGAGCCTGATACTTTTTTTGAGTATGCAAAGGGCGCTGAGGACAGAGGCGTAAAGGTTATAATCGCAGGTGCGGGTATGGCAGCACACCTTCCCGGTATGTGCGCGGCTCTTTTCACCCTTCCTGTTATAGGAATACCCATGCATACCACTTCTCTGGGAGGAAGAGATTCCCTTTATTCCATAGTTCAGATGCCTTCAGGCATTCCCGTTGCCACCGTTGCCATAAACGGCGGAACCAATGCGGGACTTTTGGCTGTGAAGATGTTAGCTGTAGCAGATGAAAGCCTTAACAAGAAGCTTAAAGAATATACAAAAAACATGAAGGAGCAGGTTGAGAAAAAGGATGCCCTTCTTAAGGAAAAAGGTTACAAAAATTACAACAAATAAAATGTGAGGTAAGTGATGGCACTTGATTACAAAACAGCCGGAGTCGATATAGAGGCCGGATACAAGTCTGTAGAATTGATGAAAGAGTTCGTTAAGAAAACAACCCGCCCTGAGGTTATGGGAGGAATCGGAGGTTTCTCCGGAGCTTTTTCATTAAGTGTAATTAAAAATATGGAAGAGCCCGTCCTTTTATCGGGAACAGACGGTGTTGGAACCAAATTAAAGGTAGCTTTTGTATTGGATAAGCACGACACCATCGGAATCGACTGTGTTGCCATGTGCGTTAACGATGTGGCATGCGCAGGAGGCGAGCCTTTATTTTTCCTTGATTATATTGCCTGTGGCAAGAATTATCCCGAAAAGATAGCCACCATCGTAAAAGGTGTGGCCGAAGGATGTCTTTTGTCAGAGTGCGCCCTTGTAGGAGGAGAGACAGCGGAACATCCCGACCTTATGCCTGAGGACGAGTACGACCTTGCAGGTTTTAACGTGGGTGTCTGTGACAAAAAAGATCTTATAACAGGTAATGATATTAAAGCAGGTGACGTTCTTGTGGGAATAGCTTCATCAGGTGTTCATTCCAACGGCTTCTCCCTTGTGAGAAAAGTTTTTGATATGACGGAAGCTTCCCTTAACAGACATTTTGACGAGTTGGGAATGACTTTGGGAGAGAGCCTTCTCACCCCCACCACCATTTATGTTAAAGCTTTAAAGAGCATAAAGAATGCGGGCGTAAAGGTTAAGGGCTGCAGCCATATCACAGGGGGCGGTTTCTATGAGAATATTCCCAGAATGCTTCCCGAAAACATAATTGCAAAGGTTGAAAAGAACAGCTTCCCCATTCTTCCCATCTTCAAGATGATCCAGAAGGACGGCGGAGTTGAGGAAACCCAGATGTTCAATACCTACAATATGGGTCTTGGAATGGTCCTTGCGGTTTCCAAAGATGATGTGACAAAGACAATGGATGCCATAAAGGCTGCAGGAGAAAAGTGCTACGTTGTGGGTGAGTGCGTATCCGGCGAGAAGGGCATCGAATTATGTTAAATATAGTTGTACTTGTAAGCGGCGGAGGAACCAATCTCCAGGCCATAATGGACAGTATCGCTGACGGCACTGTTAAAAATGTTACCATAAAAGGAGTAATCTCCAATAATAGGAATGCATATGCTCTTGAGAGGGCAAAGCTTGAGGGAATAGCGGGTGAATGCATTTCTCCCAAGGATTATCCCGACAGAGAAAGCTTTAACGAAGCACTTTTAAAGGGTGTTGAGTCCTATAATCCGGACCTTGTGGTGCTGGCGGGCTTTTTGGTGGCCATTCCTGCCAAGATGATAGAAAGATATCCCAACAGGATAATCAATATACACCCTTCCCTTATTCCTTCTTTCTGCGGAGTGGGTTATTATGGGCTTAAGGTTCACGAAAAGGCTCTTGAGAGGGGCGTAAAGGTGACCGGAGCTACGGTCCATGTGGTTACCGAAGGACTTGACGAAGGTCCCATACTGGCTCAGAAGCCTGTTATGGTAAATGACGACGATACTCCAAAGACTCTTCAAAAGAGAGTAATGGAAAATGCGGAGTGGGTGATACTTCCCGAAGTTATAAATGATATAGCAAACGGAAATATCAGATTATGATAAGAAAAGAGAGACTTGTATGAAAAACGATATGAAGGTTCTTATAGTCGGCGGAGGCGGAAGAGAGCATGCCATAGCCACAGCCGTATCAAAGTCCAAAAGACTGGGAAAGCTTTACTGTGCACCGGGAAATGCGGGAATTGCAAAACTCGCCGAGTGTGTGGATATCAAACCCATGGAGTTTGATAAGATTGCTGCTTTTGCCAAAGAAAAAGAGATCGACCTTGTGGTAGTGGGAATGGACGATCCTCTTGTGGGCGGTCTTGTGGATGTATTGGAAGAAAAGGGTATAAGAACTTTCGGACCCAGGAAAAATGCGGCTATCCTTGAGGGCAGCAAAGCTTTTTCCAAGGATCTTATGAAAAAATACAATATTCCCACAGCGGGATACGAAAACTTTACCGATCCCGAAAAGGCTAAGGAATATATAGAAAACAGCGAGAAATTCCCTCTTGTACTTAAGGCCGACGGACTGGCTTTGGGTAAGGGCGTTCTTATATGCAATACTAAAGAAGAGGCACTTGAAGGTCTTAAGGAGATAATGATCGACAAGAAGTTTAAGGACGCGGGAAATGCCATGGTCATTGAAGAGTTTATGACAGGACGCGAGGTGAGCGTATTGTCCTTCTGTGACGGTAAGACCATTAAGATTATGACATCCGCTCAGGATCACAAGCGTGCCCAGGACGGAGACAAGGGACTTAACACCGGAGGAATGGGAACATTTTCACCCAGCCCCTTCTATACAGATGAGATTAATGCATTTTGCATGGAAAACATATATCAGAAAACCGTTGATGCCATGAGCAAAGAAGGAAGACCCTTTAAGGGCGTTATCTTCTTCGG
>JAILPU010000314.1 GCA_024699395.1 Lachnospiraceae bacterium
AATTGGCAATGGGCATCAGTTCTTTTCTCTTTTCGTCTGTCACTGCATGGAGTGACAATGCCAGGGTGACAGGATACTTTCTGTCGGCAAATTCCTTCATTTTGGGCACGATTCCGCAGGTTGACACCGTAATGTTTCGCGTACTGATATCATACCCTTTGGGTGCGGAAATAAGCTCTATAAACCGGGTGAGATTGTCAAAGTTATCCATGGGCTCACCGGAACCCATAACCACCACATTGGCCACTCTCTCCCCGGTATATCTCATAATGGAATATATCTGGTCCAGCATCTCAGATGCCTTTAAATTTCTACAAAGTCCGTCTATTGTGGAAGCACAGAATCTGCAGCCCATTCTGCATCCCACCTGAGAAGATATGCACACACTGACTCCGTGCTTATACCTCATAAAAACACTTTCTATAACATTTCCGTCCTGCAGCTCAAACAAAAACTTCTTCGTATCATCCTGTTTGCTGGTAAGCACCGTTACGGTATTGAGGATCGTATATTCACATTCCTCTTTAAGCCGGTCCCTTAGATTCACGGAAATATTGGTCATATCGTCAAAGGATTTCACATATTTCTTGTGCATCCAATCGAATATCTGCCCCGCTCTGAATGCAGGCTCACCCATGTCTTTTATGTACTTTTCAAGTTCCTCAAGAGTAAGGGATTTTATATCAATTTTGTCCATCTATATTTGCTCACATAAATAATTAAATCGCACATTTCACATGAGTTGTGTGTTGTCCGTTTTCCCGTATACATTAACATCCAACGCTCTGATTAATTAAACCACATTTTCACATTGGCAGTGTTGTTCGATTTCTCATATACATTAACATCCAACGCTCTGATTAATTAAACCACACTTTCTCATTAGCAGTGTTGTTCGATTTCTCATATACATTAACATCCAACGCTCTGATTAATTCAACCACATTTTCACATTGGCAGTGTTGTCTTCAGCTACGTCTGAAAAGTGCAAAAAAGAATCCGTCGCTTGATGTAACCCCGGGTATAAGTGTCAGGGTATTATCCATGACGGGTTTATTATCATGCAAATCCCCGTAAACAGCCTTGTAATCCTCTTCATTAAGTTTCACGGGACTAAGCGGAAGATTTTCGGCTATCCACCTGGCATTATTCTCGTTTTCTTCTTTATTGACAGTGCAGGTGGAATATAAGAAAAGCCCGCCCTTTTTAACATATTTGAAGGCTACGGATGCTATCTTTCTCTGAAGTTCGGACAGTTCCTTTATCAAATCCGGAGTGACATTATATTTGATGTCGCATTTCTTTCCTATTACACCAAGCCCCGAGCAGGGAACATCCGCTATTACGCAATCATATTTTTCTGCAAAATCTTCGTTAAAACATGTGGCATCCATTTGTTTTATTTCAATATTGGAAGCCTTCATGCGCTCGATATTTTCCGAAAGCATCATAAGCCTTGCCTCGGATATATCACAGGCTGTCACCTTTTCGCAAAGTTCCGAAGCGTACAAAGCTTTACTTCCCGGCGCGGCGCATACATCAAGAACTTTTTTACTTTTATCAAGCTTTAACGCATTTACGCTTAAGATTCCGGAAACATCCTGAACCGTAAAAAGGCCCTCGCCGAATCCCTTTAATCTGCTTATATTTCCGGGATTTACAAGGGTATACACATAAGGGTCGTAGGCGTGCTTTGCTATCCCCACATCCTCTTTAATGCTCTCAATTGTCTGTGCGATTTCTCTATCCGTAAGGCTTCTTTTAAATCTTACAGTAACGGGATTTTCCTTAAGGAAACTCTCCCCCATTTTAAGTAAAACTTCTTTACCGTAATCAGAAAGCCACTTTTCGCAAAGCCACATGGGAAGGGAATATTTTACGCTCACATAATCCAAAAAAGCCTTATCCCTGTCGGGATATTGGATTTTATCCTTATTTCTTGCTATATTTCTCAAAACGCCGTTAACAAAACCGGAAAGATCGTTAAAGCCGTGGTTTCTCGCAAGCTTTACACACTCGTTGACGCACGCGGAATCAGGCACCGAATCCATAAACAAAAGCTGATAAACTCCCATGCGAAGTATATTCATTATGAGAGCTTTGGGTCTTTTTGCGTTCTTTTTAAGAAACTGCCCTATTATATAGTCAAGCTCTAACTGTCTTTCAACACAGCCCTTTGAAAGTCTTTTGATAAAAGCCTTCTTTTCTCTTTCAAAATAATCATATTTATCAAGAAGACCCTTCTGACATTCATAAAAATCATGTCCTTTATCAAATTCCGATAAAAGAGTAAGGACCAACTTTCTTGTATCGTTTTCTTTATTTGTTGCCAAGAATATCTCCTACCTGCAGCCTGTTTCCCTTTATAAACTCACTTACGGTGAGTCTCTTCTTGCCCTCGGCCTGCAGTTCATATATCATTACATTTCCTTTTTTACATTTTACCCTTATATAATCCTTAGCCACCTCCA
>JAILPU010000003.1 GCA_024699395.1 Lachnospiraceae bacterium
AACCAAATTTGCATCGCTTCCAAAAGAACGTTTCTTAACCACTGTGTTTTCGGGGTTTGTGAGGATATCTGCCACAGGAGCAAAGTCCATGTTAAAGTTAAGCTCTTTTAAATTTTTAGCTAAAGAATCGCCTACTTCATAGGCCTTGCTTACATCACCTTCCGCCCCAATTTCTGCCATGTGTGGAAGCGAAAGAAAACCGATATTTGCATTTCCAAGCCTTGCTACGCTTCCGCCTTCCTCATCTACAGATATTAGGATTCCAAATTTTGCGTTTTGAGCGATATCGTTATTTAAGTTTTTAACCTGCTCTTTTGATATGATGTTTTCTTTAAATAAAACAATTCCACCAACAGGCTTTTTATCGAGGGTTTCTTTCATCAAATCCGAAAGTTCTGTAACATTCTCTTCGCCTGTTAGTAGCTTTGGAGTCACAAAGAAAAGCTGATAAATCTTTTCATTAAGTGTCATGGTGCCAAGGATTTCCTGAGCCCTTATGTTAAGGAGTTCTTCTTTAGTAGGTTCAGGCTCAGGCTCGGGCACCGGTTCCTGTTTTGGTTCCTGTTTTGGTTCCGATTCAGGTTCGGGTTCATGTTCTAAAGCAATGACCGATCCTGATATGTCATTAATTTCACCTGTAGTTTCATTCTTTAAAGGCTTTGGCATTCCTTTGTTACTTACTTTAAATAAAGCAAAGAAAAGCCCCATGAGCACAATAATCAAAGCGGATACTATTATTAGTATTGTTTTTTTCATATGCTTACAATTCCTCGTTTTAATGGACCACTCCCCCGTCCCCATAGACCATTATAATCTAAGTGAAGAAAATATGCATACTAACAGCATATATACAAATTAGCAGATTATAATGGCCCCCTAACCCGGTTCCCGAGGGGGCACTTTCATATGCTTAAGCCGCAACGTCAAGGAACATGCAAAAAATGTTGCACATAATAATTTTTTATGAATACCCTCTCTTATTTTTCGCAAAAATATTGTATTATAAAATAAGTGTCCGGGATGTTTCTTTTATCTTAATCCTATATGCACTTGATTATTAGACTTAGGAATAAAACTCAGAAAGAGAAGCAGAAAGGATTTTTTTATGAATGAGTTTGACTATAACAGATTTAAAATAACAGACCGCTGTATCGAAAAGGCCGATCCTGACCTTTCCGGAGATATCATTATCCCGGAGGGAATAGAGTGCATCAGGGCGGATGCATTTAGCAAAAACCATAATATCACTTCCGTATCTTTTCCGAAAAGCATTAGGAGGATTGAGGAATGTGCCTTTGCCTGCTGTATTAAAATCCAAAAAATAATATTTCCCGACTCTCTACCGGAGCTTACACTGGGACCATATGTATTTTGCGGCGGTGATTCTCTTGTCTATATCAACCTTCCCAAAGGACTCACCGTCATACCCAAGTGCGCTTTTACAGGATGTGAAAAACTCAGTTCACTGAAAATCCCCTCCGATGTGACTGAAATACAATTGTTTGCCTTTAGCCAAACCCTCATGGAAAAGGAATACATGGAATCCGGTGACGATTGCTTCTATGTGGATAATTGGCTGATAAAAATCAGACAGAAACACATAAAAGAGCTCAACATAAGGGAAGGCACCGTGGGTGTTGCCGTATGGGCATCCCACCATGACAGATACGGCAGCAATCAAATAGATATCGTCCGTCTTCCATCCAGTTTAAAATATCTGAACTGGGGGGCTTTGCATTACACTGCACAATATGAGTTAGATCTTAACAGCGTGGAATATATAGCAAATTTTGCTTTGGAACATTGTAGAATTAAGACGTTACATATCCCGCCAACTTGCCAATACTTCGGTTTAGAAAATCTCGGCATGGGCTGCCATTTTGATCATGTATATTTTCACAACGATTCCACTCTAATTGATGACTCACGTGAATCCTTCGGAAACGAACACCCCATTACGATTCACGGCTACAAGTGGTCAACAGCATACTATCTGTGCCAGAATCTAGGCGAAAAATACAGCCTTACATTTGAGGAGATAGAAAGATGAGTCTGACCATACTTTCGAACAAAGATAAGACAAGTATTTGTAAGCCGGACTTTTAATTTCTCCACTCAGATTAAACTCCGCATGTAGCTCTATGCTATCTTCGATTGTGATAGCCTAGTCACTGGTCTTTTTTTGTCCGTGCATCTTCCCAATACCAGATCACCAGTGCTGCACACATGATGATGGCAAGGTATATGTATCCCGCATTTGATTTGGGATATTCATCAAATAATTTGTTCCAATCGTAGATTGCCCCGATTGAGTT
>JAILPU010000007.1 GCA_024699395.1 Lachnospiraceae bacterium
TAAAGTCTTGAGTGGTACATCCACTGGTCCGAAACTATAAGGGGTCTGTCGGGGCAGGTGAGATGGGAGATGGAATCCTCCGTGAGGACTGCCACATCAAAACCTGTGATAAGCTCGGGAATACCATGGTTGATCTCGGGATCTATATGGTAAGGCCTTCCTGCGAGAACAATACCGTGTTTGCCTGTTTCCTTAAGGTATTCAAGTACCTCTTCACCCTTTTTCTGAGTATCCTCTTTGGCTTTGAGCATTTCGTCCCAGCCGGCTTTGGCTGCGCTTATTACTTCAGCCTTGGGGATGTCTTTAAATTCCTTAACAAGAGCTGCGGTGGCAACTTCAAGATTGGAGAAGGCCATAAAAGGATTTCTGAATTTGATATCACTGTCCTTTAAGGCTTCAACGTTGTTTTTGATATTTTCCGAGTAGGATGTGACTATGGGGCAGTTGTAGTGATTGTTAGCCTCGGGAGTCTCATTTCTCTCGTAGAACAAAGCAGGGTAAAAGATAAATTTCACACCCTGTTTGATAAGCCATTCAATGTGACCGTGTGCCAGCTTGGCAGGGTAACATTCGGATTCGCTGGGGATGGATTCTATACCCAGTTCATATATCTTATGGCTTGATAAAGGAGACAATATCACCCTGTAGCCCAGCTTCGTAAAGAAGGTGTGCCAGAAGGGATAATTTTCGTACATATTGAGAACCCTGGGAATGCCCACGTCTCCTCTGGGGGCATTGTCGGGAGTAAGAGATTCGTATTTAAATATTCTGTTAAGTTTCCACTCAAAGAGATTGGGTACCTTGTTGGGATTTTTCTGACCGCCGATACCGCGCTCGCAGCGGTTTCCGGTGATAAACTGTCTTCCACCTGAAAATTTGTTTATGGTAAGACGGCAGGAGTTGGTACAGCCCTTACATTTTGCCATGCTTGTCTCGAATTTAAGATCACAGATTTCATCGTAATCAAGCATTGTGCCCATAGAGCCTTCGGTATAGCGTTCTCTTGCTATAAGAGCGGCACCGAAAGCACCCATTATACCTGCTATGTCGGGACGTACCGCTTCACAGTCGGCTATTTTTTCAAAGCTTCTCAAAACCGCATTGTTATAGAAAGTTCCGCCCTGAACAACGATGTTCTTACCGCGCTCTGATGCGGATGAAACCTTTATAACCTTAAATAATGCATTCTTTATTACTGAGTAAGCAAGACCTGCGGAGATGTCCGCAACGGTGGCACCCTCTTTTTGTGCCTGCTTAACTTTGGAATTCATAAATACGGTACATCTTGTACCGAGATCAATGGGATGAGCTGCAAAAAGAGCTTCCTTTGCAAAATCCTGAACGCTTAAGTTAAGGGATTTGGCGAAGGTTTCGATAAAGGAACCGCATCCCGAAGAGCATGCTTCATTTAAAAGAACGCTGTCAACGGTCTGATTCTTTATCTTGATGCATTTCATATCCTGACCGCCGATGTCAAGGATACAGTCCACATTGGGGTCAAAGAAAGCCGCAGCATAGTAGTGGGCAACGGTTTCAACTTCGCCGTCGTCCAACATAAAGGCGCTCTTCATAAGAGCCTCACCGTATCCGGTGGAGCAGGAGCGCACGATTTTAACACCCTCGGGAAGTTTTTCATAGATATCCTTAAGGGCTCTGATTGCTGTTTTTAAGGGACTTCCGTCGTTACCGGAATAGAAGGAATAAAGAAGAGAACCGTCCTCACCGCAAAGAGCAATCTTGGTGGTGGTGGAACCCGCATCTATACCCAAAAAGGCATTACCCTTATATTGGGAAAGTTCCTTTTTGGCAACGCAGTGTTTTTGATGGCGAAGATTGAATTCATTGAATTCTTCTTCCGAGGAAAACAGGGGAGAAAGTCTCTCCACCTCAAACTCTATCTTAATGTCGCCTAAAAGCTTTTTGTTAAGTTCATTTAAGGTGCAGGCTGAATCGGGCTCGGCATTAAGAGCAGAACCGATTGCCGCAAAAAGATGGGAATTTTCGGTTTCCATTATATGTTCTTCATCAAGATTGAGAGTCCTGATAAAGGCGTTTTTCAATTCGGGAAGGAAATGAAGAGGACCCCCCAAAAATGCCACGTGTCCCCTGATGGGTTTACCGCAGGCAAGTCCGCTTATGGTCTGATTCACAACTGCCTGAAAAATGGAGGCTGCAAGATCGGGCTTTGTTGCGCCTTCATTGATAAGAGGCTGTATGTCTGTTTTGGCAAAAACACCGCAACGGGCGGCAATTGAATAGAGGGACCGGTAATCTTTGGCATACTCATTAAGACCGGAAGCATCTGTCTGAAGAAGAGATGCCATTTGGTCGATAAAGGAGCCGGTTCCTCCGGCGCAGATGCCGTTCATTCGCTGCTCGATGTTACCGCCTTCAAAGTAGATGATCTTGGCATCCTCGCCGCCAAGTTCAATGGCAACATCGGTGCGGGGCATAAGCTTTTTGAGGGATGTGGCAACCGCAATAACTTCCTGCGTAAAGGGAACGCCTATATGGTTGGCGAGAGCGAGTCCGCCGGAACCTGTTATCATGGGAGATACCTTCATGTCTCCCAGCTTTTCGTAGGCGCTGTTTATAAGCTGTGAAAGCGTTTCCTTTATGTTGGCAAAATGCCTTTTGTAGTCCGCAAACAGAATATTGTCGTCTTTATCCAAAAGAGCGATTTTAACCGTTGTGGAACCTATATCTATACCCAGTCTGTTATTATTCTGATCCATGATATCCCTGCTTTTTTAAGTTTATGTAGTTTCAAAAACTACATCCATGGTATTATACGACAGCAAGGATTAAAAATCAATTACATTATATAAAGCCGGGTTTACTTA
>JAILPU010000016.1 GCA_024699395.1 Lachnospiraceae bacterium
TATCTACGGAGGAACTTGTATCACCGTTATAATCTCCTGCTTCTTCATCATAGCTTTCTTCGGCATAATAATCTTCGCCCCACTCTGCGGCTTCATCTTTGTAATCCCCTTCATAGGAATAGGCTGCGGAATTGGCAGCCATCTTTCTGTCTTCCACGACAGAAGTATATCCTCTGCCCGATTTGCTGCCACAGCCGGCAAAAAGCCCCAAAGTCATTGCAAACATAAGTGCTACAGCAAGTCTCTTTTTCATAAGTAACCCTCCTCTTGTAAATTGTTTTCGCCGCCTCAGGTTAGATAAGATTGGTGAGGCTTGAAAACAGTTCTTTGTTGTCCTTAAGTTTCAAGGCGCTTCCCACAACGCACAAGGCATTGTCTTCAAGCGCTTCCTTAACAGGTTTTGAAAGCTTTCTTATATCGGAAACAGTACATCCTATAACCTCATCCCTCTCCTTCTGAACCATGGAATCCGTAAGCCCCGTCATGTATGCCCCATATCCTCTTGAGCCATTAAGCGCAGGGGTAAGGGGAACATCAAGGGTTCCCACGGCACCGATTATATACTGAGTCATTACTCTTTCATCGGCCTCAAAGTTTTCAATAGCCTCGTATGCATTGTCAAAAACTTTGATGGTGTTTTTGAGATGAGGATCTCTGTAGGAAACAAAGAAGATACTTCCGTTTCTTGTAAAGGCGTTCATACATCCGTATGCGCCACCCTTAACTCTCACATTCATCCAAAGATATTCGTAGCCCATCATAACCTTCAAAACTCTGAAGGCTCCGGTATACTCATAACCCTTGTCGCAGAAGTTACCGGCCTTTGCCACATACTGAACCTGTCCGGAAGTCATAAGGCCTTCAGTGAGCTTCTCGACCTTGGGAGTAAACCCTGCCCTTTTGATATCACAGGTAAAAAGGTTGTCTGTAAGGATATCCATGGGCTTTGAAAGCATCTTAAGGCTTTCGGTATTACCGGTATAACCAAGGATGAGCCTCTCTTTTCTGAATATCATTTTGGAAAGCTCATACAGTTTCTCTGAAGTCTCTTCTTTTTGCTCTTCAAAATTCTTGTAAAGAGAAACCATAAAGCGGTAGTTGTCATACCCTGTGGCAATCTCCATATATTTACTGCTTTCAAGAAGATAGGAAAGGGCTCTCTGGCAGGCAACGGAATGACCTCCCGCAACCATTGCGGACTGTCTCTGACTGTTGTTTTCCGCAATTATCTCATTAAGTCTCTTGTAATCATTAAATTTGGTGGTGAGGATTTCCTCGCCGAGAAGTTCCAACGCTCTGTCAAAGTCTTTAAACAAAGCCTTTCCCTTAAGTTCAAAGTAAACATCGTACTTATCTTGGTCATTGACATCCGAATAAGTAACCACATCACAGGAGAAGCCCCCTCCCGTTACAAGAAGATACTCATTGGTAAAATCCTTGTAGTTATAATTGGCTGTATCCATACATCCGAGACAGCATTTCAAAAGTCCCAGATACTTCACATATTCTTCGGGGATATCATTAATCTTAAATCCCAAAGTAATATATCCTATACCGTTTGTGAAAATATCCTGCTGTATAACCTTGATATCGTCAATCTTAGTTTCTGTATATCCCAAAGGCTTTGCCTTTTTGTCCAGGTCGGAAATCTCAAGCATCGGTATGGTAGCCAGTTCCTCGGGGGTATCCTCTCTGTCACTGTACTCTTTGAGGGCATCCATCATTGCAAAAACCTTTTCGGTCTCCTCTTGGGTCATGGAAGCCTTGATCTTCTTAAGTTTTTCCTTAAGTTCCTCATCCTTTAATGCCGCAAGCTTCTTGTCGGGGTGAAGGATTAAGAAGGATTTATGATTATTGTCCAAGAGATACTTTTTAATAAGATTTTCAAAATATCCCTTGTCTATATTTTCCCTGAAGAATTTATATACTTCATTGGAATTAAGATATACAAAGGGCTTGTCATCGTCATAAAGCCAGCTGTCAAGAGCTATCATATTGTAAATAAGCCCTTTGGGCATGGTGCCGTAATCAGCCTCTCTGTACTTAAACTCATAATAATTAATGGCTGCAAGAAGGGACTTCCTGTCAAAGCCTTCGGAAACTATTTTTTCCAAAACTTCTCTTACTGTCTTAATAAACTCCTCTTTTTGGGAAACGGAGGCGCCTTTAGCCACTATGGAGAAATAGCTTTCCTTCATGGCATTTTCATAAATGCTGTAAACATCCTTACCTATTCCCTTATCGATAAGAGCCTGCTTAACGGGAGCCCCGGGCACGGTACAAAGTACAAAGTCAAGGATATCAAAGGCTTCGTATATGATGCTGTCCGTCTCTCTTCCCGCTGTAAAATTCAGGGAAAGGAAAGTATTCTCATCCTCATCCTCCTCTTCGGATATGGCATATTCCTTTGTATGAACGTGCATCTCATCGAAGGGAGTCTGAAGTTCTATGTCGCTGTCAGTCTCTATCGCCTCGTATTTGGAAAGGTATTCTTTGTCTATATAATCAAGTCTCTCAGCCGCATCCATATTGCCGTAAAGCCAGATGTAACTGTTGGAGGGGTGATAAAACTTTCTGTGAAAATCAAGAAAAGCTTCATAGGTAAGTTCGGGAATCACATCGGGATCTCCGCCGGACTCATAACCGTAAGCGGTATCCGGGAAAAGTGTGCTTGAGATTTCTCTCTCCAAAACAGAATCGGGAGATGAAAAAGTTCCCTTCATCTCATTGTAAACCACGCCGTTTACAGTCATTTCCCCGGTCTCTTTATCGATATCGTAATGCCATCCTTCCTGTCTGAAGATAGCCTCGTTTTCATAGATTTTGGGATTAAAAACAGCATCCAGATAAACATCGGAAAGATTTCTAAAATCCGCATCGTTACAGCTTGCAACGGGATAAAGGGTTTTATCCGGAAAAGTCATGGCATTTAAGAAGGTATTTAAGGAACCCTTGGCAAGGGTGATAAATGGATCCTTTACCGGAAATTTCTTTGAGCCGCACAATACGGAATGCTCTGTAATATGGGCAACACCCGTGGAATTCTTGGAGGGAGTTTTAAAGCCTATACTGAACACCTTATTCTCATCGTCATTAAGTATGACTGCCGCTCTCGCTCCTGTTTTATTATGCTTAAGAAGTATTCCCACGCTGTTGATATCGGGGAGCTCCTGTTTTTTCAATATTGTATAAGAAGTCAGTTCCTCAAGTTTCATTTTTTCTCCCAATCTGTCCCCGCTAATATATATACGCAGACACCCTTTTATTTTTATGGTACAAATTTAAAATTATTTAAATTGTGAATAATGCCAGTTTACCCACAGACAATTCCTGGATGGCGAGTCCCATCTCTTTCTTCTCATCGACGGAAAGATTTGTGATTTCCTCCGGCGTCATTGTCTTCGTGGAATACTCTCTGGTAACGGTTTTATTCAAATGTTTTTTGGTTACAAGCACATTAACCTTGATACGGCACTTTATCTGTTTTAACGCCTGGATAAGGAAGTCCTCCCCGGACATGTAATAAATTACAGTCTCCAAAGTATCCTCTCTGTCATATTTATCCAGCATGTATTTGTTGACAAAGGACTTAAATTTGAAGGGTACCTCCT
>JAILPU010000023.1 GCA_024699395.1 Lachnospiraceae bacterium
TACATCAGCTATTGCCATAATCCTTGCTTCAAAGGGGATTTCCTCCCCTTTGAGTCCCTTGGGATAGCCGGAGCCGTCCCATCTTTCATGGTGATAGTGAGCCACATTTTCCGCAACAACTTTAAAGGATTCATCGTCTGTATGAAGAAGGACCTCGTGAATAACCTTGGCTCCTTCTTCGGCATGTTTTTTCATCTTGCCATATTCTTCGTCGGTAAATTTGCCGGGCTTTCTAAGCACCGCATCATCAACCGCTATTTTCCCAAGATCGTGCATGGGCGCGGCCTTTATCACGTTGTTGCAGAATTCTTCGGAAAGACTCATGAACCCTTCCTGTTTTATTTCATCTATAAGAATCCTTACACCCTCACTGGTTCTCTTAATATGACCTCCGGTGGAGTTGTCCCTGCTTTCAACCATTATGGCGAGACTCATAATAAGATTGTCATGCATCTCAATTATGTGCTTTGTCTTTTCCTCCACCTCAGTCTGCAGCTTTTCGGTATAAGTATCCAAAAGACTGATATATTTTCTGTTGGCGGTATCGTCGGTAAATGTAACAAGGTAACCCCTCTTTTTACCCCCGTCGTACAGATAATTCACGTTGGCATTGTAGATCCTGTCATTCTCCGGGTCATCGTCCTCATCTTTGTACATATATACGAACTGATTATTTTTGGGATTATCCTTAAAACTGTCAAGGAAGTGACGTACCTTTCCCTCCTCGGGCAATAATCCAAACGCATCATCCACAGCCTTGGTCTTTAATCCTTGAACCAGCAACTTAGCCGTCTCATTACTTCCCAAATATCTGTATTTGAAATCAAAAGAAATATATCCCATGCTGTTTTCCTGAACCATGGAATCAGTCACCGTACCTGCAACGTCATATAGATTCATCCTCGCGCATATAACAAGATACATAATCTGCGCAAGAAGATAACCTACAGGCATCATATCAATGTGATTGAGAATCTTTTTCCCCACAAAATAACTAAAAAGCACCACAACGTAGGGAACCACAAGAAGATTGATAACGGTCTTGGGAACCTGGCTTTTTCTTATTCTTGAATAAAAAATAACCGCAAAGCCAAGGATAAAGAACATCATCACCACAGCGTAATAGGCGGAATGCATCCAGCCGTAATCCCTGTTAAGAACTGCGATGCCGTCAGTGATTTCAAAAGAAGTGTTACTGTAAAACAAATCCATATGACCGATGGTCATGGGACCTGCAAAGACCAGACAGCATACTATAAATAAAAGAGTCCTGATCCATTTCTTTATCTCGATCTGACAGAGATTAAGTATGGCAAAAAGCATGAAAAACTGTAGGAAGCTTCCTCCCAGATAAATAAGCTGCATCGCCGACACAGCCTCGGGAAGACTTTTTGACAGGCTGTACATAAAATGCCCCAGACAGGCCACAACCACAAAGGCAAATATCATACTGATATTTACATTGAAGTGTTTATGCCAGTTATAGACATATATTATGGTGCAGATAAGAGATGCAAGGAATACACCCCCGTAAAAATAAGAAACCAATCTTCCCCCTCCTTTGTGTAAATGCTCCCCATTTACAACCTTTAGATCAATCCCATCTCTTTAATCTTTTCAAATAAAGCATTGGCAAGCTTTCTGTGACCATCCTCATTTAAGTGCTCATTGTCAGCCTCATCCGCACAGGCATAATCGGAAGCTGCCAAAAATGCATTTCCCCTTTTATTGGCAATATCCATGTAAACATTTTTAAGCTCTTGGGAAACCTCTACCGATTTATGGTTAAACTCGGGATCCTTATCGGGACGCCACACATTCTCTCCCAGAAGTATGGGGGAAACAAGAATTATATTCCCGGGCGACACATAATTTTCCAGAAGTTCGAGGCAGGATTCCACACCCTCACCTATCCTTGAAGCCGACGCATTGTAAACGCTCTTACAATCATTCGTCCCAAGCATTAAGACTGCTGCCTCAATGGGATCCAGAGTCTCAAGTATCATGGATAATGAAGCTTTCCCGTTTCTGTGGGGACGAAGGGGATCGTCAAATACGGTAGTCCTTCCGCACAACCCTTCCTCTGCTATCTTGATATTGTCAAGCATCCCCTCAAGAATGCCGGTCCATCGATTTTCGTAAGGGTATCTTTTTCTTGAATTCGATCCCGGAATATATCCCCATGTATTGGAATCTCCAAAGGCAAGTATGGTTTTCATATTTTTTCCTTTTTAATAATATGTTAATCTGTCACTTTTATTTACAATAACATGCGTAAGTCATATGCAGACGTAATGTGACTGTCTTACGGTGTCATATTTTTACAGTTATGTAAATATTATCATATCCGTGTTTGGGATTAAATATATTGGAAAGGGATAATTTGAAAAAAAGTACGGTTTCTGATAAAATAATTCTCGGTGTGAGCTCTCATACAATTGCATTACGCAACGGTACGGGCAATTTCCTATAAAACAAATAAAATAAACAAGGAGACTCCTCAAATGGAAAAGCTCAATAACGTGAATGATGACCACATATATGCCCTTGACGGGTTAAGAACATTCGGGATACTTCTTGTTTCATGGTTTCATTTATGGCAGTTGTCATGGCTTACGCCCTACACTCCTGTTAAAAATAAAATTCTCAATTCCATAGGACTGTACGATCTTAACCTTCACACCCTTGTGAGATTCGGATATACCAGCGTGGAATTTCTGATTCTATTAAGTGCGGTAGTAAATTTTATTCCCTATGCAAAAGCAATCGTATACGAAACCGCCTTTCCTGACACAAAGGAATTCTATATTAAAAGAGCCATAAGAATTCTTCCCTCTTACTATCTTTGCATCATAATAATGCTTATAATTGCCCTGGTTAACGGAAGCTACACCAGCATCGGATTTATGCTTAAGGATCTGATTTCCCATCTTACCTTTACGGGAATTTTCTTTACGGATGTCTATACCACCTCAAATCTAAACGGTGTATTGTGGACTCTTCAATTAGAGGTTCTCTACTATGTACTTATGCCCTTTATCGCGAAGGCCTTCAGGAAAATACCTGTTATTACTACTACGGTTATTCTCGGAATCTCATTTTTAACCTGTAATATAATGACCAATACTCTTAAAGACGCCCTTCCCTATAACAACTTTTTCACCACTTTCGCAGGCTATTATGTATGCGGCCTTCTTATTGCCGTTATATATTTCTATGCCAAAAAGCATAATTTCATCAATAAATATGTAAAAATGGGAGCAATACTGGGAATCATCTTCTCTGTATCCGTATACGGGAAAATATTGACTTCCCTGTACGATCAGGACAGATTCCACGCCCAGTTAGCCTTAAGGCACCCCTTACTTATGACAATAGGACTGATGACTATTTGCCTTATGTTTTCTCCCCGCCCCATACAAAAGGTTTTGGGAAATAAAGTCATTCAGTTTATCAATATCATTTCCTACAATCTCTTTATATGGCATCAGCAGGTATTCAGGTTTTTGAGAGAATTCCGTATCCCCTACTGGGAAGGAACGGAATATCCCAATAAAACCGGAAACAGACCATGGCAGATTAAATACACTGTTTACTGCGTTATTTTTTCCATATTGTTTGCAGCACTGATAACATTTGCTTTTGAGCTCCCTGTAGGCAAATTTTTACGCAAACGTTTTCTTGACAAGAAGAAAAACTCGAACTAAATCGGACAAGCGCCTACTTTCAGTTATATACCCGCATTAATCAAAAAAGAAAGACGAGGAAAAACTCATGAAATTACCGGAGGCTCTTTCAACCAAATACGAGGAAATTAAAGATAACAAATATCTGAAACATATTATTGCCTTTTCCATCTTTTTAATAGTTTCAATCCTTGCTGAATTGTTTATATTTAACTTCAGGCACTGGGAAACAGTCTCCAACCAAGAAGAGACGGTTCCTTACAGCATAAGCGGCGGTTATGATGTCATAGACGAGGATACAATCCTTACATCGGATGACAGTCTTTGTTTTGAATTAAACGATCTTAACAAAGTAATAAAGACCGTATATGTTAATTTTGAACGTGTTGATATTAACGGCGACAACTATGAGCCCATCAAAGCCCATTTTGAAGCCACCGATATTTCACATCATTCCTATTACAACCTTAACAACAGAATGATATGTGAAAACGAGCCCAGAAGCTCATATATCACTATACATACCTACGCAGAAACAAAATCCATGAGGATTTTTACCACCATGGAAAAAGAGGCACAGTACAGGGTGGATATTTCCATAAATCCCGTAATACCCATTTTCTTTTACCGTGAAAGAGTATTCCTGCTTTTTGCCGTGTTATCTTTGTTCTATCTTTTTAAGCCCGGTTCTGTCCTTCACCGCATCAAATACCTGGATCTTAATGTGGGTCAGAGAAGGGCTATGATTACCGTTATCTTGTGCATAACAGTATGGATTCTTTCCTGGGTTAACACACTTAATCCCTTCTATCAGGGAGAATACGGAGCCAACACGGAGCAATATCAAAAACTGGCAGAAGCCTTCTCAGAAGGAAGCCTCTCCCTTTTGGAAAAACCCGTTGAAATCTTGAACACCATGGAGAATCCCTACGATATGTCCTTAAGAGGGGAACTCATGGATTTCTGGGATTACAAGTTTGACCACGCTTATTACAAAGGCGAGTACTATGTTTATTTCGGTGTTGTACCCGTGGTCCTGTTGTATTATCCCTATTACGTCATCACAGGACACCATATACACAATCACACCGTATGTCTTATAGGCATAATACTTATTCTGGCCGGTATATTCCTACTGCTGGATGAGCTTATAAAAAAATATTACAAAAAATGTTCCCTCGCCCTATGGTTCATGAGTATTGAGACCATGATAATGGGAAGCTACATAGTGTATATCACCAAAAGGCCGGATATCTATTCCGTTCCCATTACGTACGCTGTGGGCTTTACCCTACTTGGTATGTGGGCCTTTACAAAAGCCATGGAGACTGAAACGAAGACACTTAAATTCGGATATATGCTTGCAGGTTCTTTGTTTACCGCACTTATAACCGGCTGCAGACCCCAGATTTTCGTGGTTTTGGTGATTGACATTTTAATCCTTAAGGACTATGTCTTCTCTCTAAAATACTTAAAGAGTAAAAACGGAATCAAATCAATTATCGCGGTTGCCATCCCCATGATGACGGTTGCGGTTTTACTGATGCTGTACAACTACAAGCGATTTGAGAATCCCTTCGATTTCGGTGCATTTTACAATCTTACCTTTAATGATATGCGTAACCGCGGATGGGTATGGGACAGAGTTCCCTACGGAAGTGTGATATATCTTTTCCGTCCCTTTGAGTTGTCCCCGGTATATCCTTTCTTTAACAATATTGAAATGAACACCGCATATATGGGAGAAACGATCCAGGAGACC
>JAILPU010000033.1 GCA_024699395.1 Lachnospiraceae bacterium
TACCAAAGACTAATAACAAGGCAGTGCAAAACACACAGAGTGCCACAGTAGAGAACACTAAAGTGCAGGATGTACAGGGTATCACAGTAGAGAACACTAAAGTGCAGGATGTACAGGGTATCACAGCGCAGGGCGAACAGAGTTTGGAGAAGTATAATGCACAAAGCTTTGGAGTAACAAATAAAAATGATAATTCCGGAATTTATCGGGGGGATGTTGATTCGGGATTCACAATATTTATAGGTGTAACCGCTTTATTTTTTGCAGTGTTAACTCTTAAATATTTTCCCTGGGATTATCTTTCACAGAGAGTACCATTTCTCAGAGGATTTATATCCTCCATTCAGTTCCCCACAAGATTTTTGTCTCTTGTGGGAGTGACGGCAACATTTGCGTGGGGTTATGTTTTTAAAAGTATATATGAGCTCTACGGGAAAAAAGAGGGAGCAAAGAGTATTATAAAATCCGTATTTATTATCCTTTGTGTTCTTAACGTTATGTTCACCTGTGTGTTTACGGGAAATCAGGCAAAAGAAGAGACCGATCCTGTTAAAAAGCAGTGGACCACCAAAAGAGAAATATGGGATCTTGAGCAGATAGTGGGTTATGTTTCCGGAGGGGAATATCTTTTAAACATGACAGACATGTCACAAGTAGCCTACGACACTTATTCCAGAGGAGACAATATCCTTTTAAGTAATTATGTAAAAGGCTCTCTTGTTGTAAATACTTACTGTGAAAATATAGGTGATGAGGAGTCTTATTTTGAAGTGCCCCTTTTTGCATATACCGGATTTACGGCAGAGAGTGATTTGGGGAAACTAAAGACCGAAAGAGGAACCAACAACAGGCTAAGGGTAACGCTCCCCGGCAAATTTAACGGATATGTAAAAATAAGCTTTAAAGAGCCTTTATTGTGGAGAATCTCGGAGATTATATCCCTTTTGGGAGTGGTTCTTTTTGTGATCTGCTCCATAAAAAAGTGGAGTTTTACCCGAAAAAATGTGATAATCAATATGTGAAATCTATAAAACAACACAGGAGTGCAAATGTCATTTGTTCATCTTCACGTCCATACGGAATACTCGCTCTTGGACGGAGCGAACAAGATAAAAGAATATGTCAAAAGAGTCAAGGAACTGGGAATGACTGCGGCGGCCATAACGGATCATGGCGTTATGTACGGCGTTATCGATTTTTACAAAGCATGCATGGAACAGGGAATCAAACCTATTCTGGGGTGCGAAGTTTATGTGGCCAGCGATTCCAGATTTGACAGAGAGGTGACTCAGGGGGAAGACAGATATTATCATCTGGTGCTGTTGGCCAAGAACAATGAGGGCTACAGCAACCTCATGAAGATAGTCAGCCGTGGTTTTACGGAAGGTTTTTACTATAAGCCCAGAGTTGACATGGAGGTTTTAAACAAGTATCACGAGGGGATAATTGCGCTTTCCGCCTGCCTTGCGGGTGAGGTTCAGAGGAATATCACCAAGGGCTTTATAAAGGAAGCGGAGGAAGCAGCTTTAAAATATGAGAATTGCTTCGGAAAGGGCAATTTTTATCTTGAGTTACAGGATCACGGTATAGAGGAGCAGGCTCTTGTAAATATGGAGCTTGTGAAGATGAGTAAGAAGTTAGACATACCTTTGGTATGCACCAATGACGTTCATTATACCTATGCCGAGGATGCGGAGGCCCATGATATACTTTTGTGCCTTCAGACAGGCAAAAAGTTAAATGACGAGGACAGACTTCGTTACGAAGGCGGGCAGTATTACGTTAAGAGTGAGGAGGAGATGAGAGCTCTCTTTCCATATGCCCTTGAGGCGGCGGACAATACTGCGAAAATAGGGGAAATGTGTAATGTCACAATAGAGTTTGGCGTTACCAAGCTCCCCGAGTTTGAGGTGCCCGAAGGGTATGACGCCTGGACTTACCTTAACAAGCTTTGCGACGACGGCTTAAAAAGGCGCTATCCCGACAGTTCTAAGAAGATAGATCAAACGGACATGACCATAAGAGAAAGGCTTGATTATGAGCTTTCGGTCATAAAGAAGATGGGCTATGTGGAATACTTCCTTATAGTGTGGGATTTCATCAATTATTCCAGAAAGATGGATATACCCGTGGGACCGGGAAGAGGTTCCGCAGCAGGAAGTATAGTTTCATATTGTCTTGGGATTACCAACATAGATCCCTTACGATATAATCTTCTCTTCGAGAGATTTTTGAATCCCGAGCGTGTATCCATGCCCGATATAGACGTGGATTTTTGCTATAACAGAAGGCAGGAAGTAATAGATTATGTAAGCAGAAAATACGGTGCCAAGAAGGTGGTCCAGATAGTGACCTTCGGAACACTTCAGGCCAGAGGAGTTATCAGGGATGTGAGCCGGGTTATGGATATAGCCTACTCCAGAGCCGATGCCATAGCCAAGATGATTCCCACAGAGCTGGGAATGACACTGGATAAAGCACTTAATCTTAATCCGGAGCTTAGAAAGATGGTGGATGAGGATGAGGAGATACGTTACCTTATCACCATGTGTAAGCGATTGGAGGGCCTTCCCAGACATACGTCGATGCACGCAGCCGGAGTTGTTATATGCCGCGAGGCTGCGGAGGAGTACGTACCTCTTTCAAAGGGAGCAGACGGATCCGTGGTAACCCAGTTTACCATGACAACCTTAGAGGAACTGGGACTTCTTAAAATGGATTTTCTGGGACTCAGAACCCTTACGGTTATCCATGATGCAATAAAGAGTATAGAACAATCCACGGGGAAAGCAATCGACATAGACAATATCGACTATGACGATAAAGAAGTATTTGCCGACATAGGAAGCGGAAAATGCGAGGGCGTGTTCCAGTTGGAAAGTGCCGGCATGAAAAACTTTATGAAGGAGCTAAAGCCCGCAAATCTGGAAGATGTAATAGCGGGAATATCTCTTTACAGACCCGGCCCCATGGACTTTATACCCAAGTATATAAAGGGGAAAAATTCCGGGGATCCGATAGAATACGCATCTCCTTACCTTGAGCCCATACTAAAGCCCACCTATGGCTGTATAGTCTATCAGGAGCAGGTTATGCAGATAGTAAGAGACTTAGGTGGATATACTCTTGGACGAAGCGATCTTGTAAGACGAGCCATGAGTAAAAAGAAACAGGCCGTGATGGAGAAGGAGAGAGCCAACTTTATCTACGGAAACGAAGAGGAGAAGGTTCCCGGCTGTATCAGTAAGGGAATTGATGAGAAGGTGGCGGCAGATATCTATAATGAAATGATGGATTTTGCCAAGTATGCCTTTAATAAATCCCACGCAGCCTGCTATGCGGTTGTATCCTATCAGACAGCCTATTTGAAACACTATTATCCCGTGGAATTTATGGCAGCGCTTTTGACCTCGGTAATAGATAACTCCTCAAAGGTATCCGAATATATCCAGGTGGCAAAGGTAATGGGAATAAAAATGCTTCCCCCGGATATAAATACCGGAGAAGCAGGCTTTACGCCTGATGAAAAATCCATAAGATATGCCCTAACCGCCATAAAGGGAGTGGGACGGGGTGTAATCGACAGAATAGTAAAAGAAAGAGAGCAGGCAGGACCCTTCAGAGATATAAGAGACTTTTTAAACAGGGTATCTGACATAGATGTCACAAAACGTATAATAGAGAGTTTTATAAAAGCCGGAGCCATGGATAACATGGGGGGAAACCGAAAGCAACTCATGAGTGTATACGCCGGGATAGTGGACGAGATACAGCATGACAAAAAGAATATCGCCGGCCAGCTGTCCTTCTTTGATGTGCTTAATGAGAGCCAGCGGGAAGCATTCTCTGTGACCATGCCCGATGTGGAGGAATACCCCAAAGAGGTTATATTAAATTTTGAAAAAGAAGTACTGGGGGTATATGTAAGCGGCCATCCCCTTGAGGATTATACGGAAATTATAGACAGAAACATAACCTACAAAACCTCGGCATTTGTACCAGAGCCTGAGACGGGAAACTTTGGGGTAAGGGACGAAGCCACAGTGGTTGTGGGAGGAATAGTAACCGATAAGAAGATAAAGTACACCAAAAACGATCAGGCCATGGCATTCGTAACCATAGAAGACATGGTGGGAACGCTGGAGGTTATTGTATTTCCCAAGGTATTTGAAAAGTTCGGGAATCTCCTTAACACGGATGAGAAGGTGTTTATAAAGGGAAGAGCATCCTTGGAGGAGGATAAGGACGGCAAAGTAATATGTGACACGGTCGTCACCTTTGAGCAGGCAGCTCTAAACGGAAACATCGCCTTCGGTCGTGGAGGAAACGGATACGGCAGAAGGACAGTAAACGTTAACAGAGTATCACCTCTTCCCACAGGAGTGTGGATAAAATTTAAAAACAGGGAAGATTATGAGGACAACACACAGGTACTTGCCGACATGGCAGCAGAACACCCGGGGAAAGACAACATAGTCATTATGCTTGGGGATACCAGACAGTTTGCCGTGTTCCCGGAGGGAAATCCCGTGGATGCCTCAGGGGAAATAATGGGAATGCTGAAGGAAACCTTCGGTGAGGAGAACGTTAAATTTAAGCCAAAATCTATTGAAAACCACTGAAAAATAGATTAATATAGTAGCGAAGTGCCAAAAGCTTATATTTGGGAGAAATTTAATGACTAAAGAGATTAAAACAATAGGAGTTCTTACCAGCGGCGGTGATGCACCGGGAATGAATGCGGCAATAAGAGCAGTAGTACGTACCGCCATTGCCAGAGGCTTGAAGGTTAAAGGCATCAAAAAGGGATTCCAGGGCCTTTTAAATGATGAGGTCGTGGATATGGAGCGTAAGGACGTATCAGACATAATACAAAAGGGCGGAACTATTTTGGGAACTGCCAGAAGCAGTGAATTCAAAACAGAGGAAGGTCAGAAGGCGGGAGCCGAGATATGTAAAAAGAACAAAATCGACGGCATTGTGGTAATAGGCGGAGACGGTTCCTACAGAGGAGCCCGTGCTTTGTCAAAGTTCGGAGTAAATACCATCGCACTTCCCGGAACCATCGACCTTGATATAGCATGTACCGATTACACCATAGGATTTGATACCGCAGTAAATACCGCGATGCAGGCAATCGACAAGGTTAAGGATACATCCTCATCCCATGAGAGATGCTCCATCATCGAGGTAATGGGAAGAAATGCGGGATACATAGCATTGTGGTGCGGCGTAGCCAACGGAGCCGAGGATATACTGCTTCCCGAGTATTATGATTTTAATGAGCAGACGATTATCAATAATATAATCGCCAACCGTAAGAAGGGAAAGACTCATCACCTTATCATAAATGCCGAGGGAATCGGACATTCCACATCCATGGCGAAGAGAATAGAAGCCGCAACGGGTATAGAGACCAGAGCCACAATACTGGGATATATGCAAAGAGGCGGAAGTCCCACAGCAATAGACCGTTACTACGCATCCATGATGGGAGCCTATGCGGTTGATGTTCTTATAAAGGGACATACCAACAGGGTAGTGGGCTACAAGGCCGGAGAGTTTGTGGACTATGACATAGACGAGGCTTTGGAAATGCAGAAAAATATTGATGAATATCAGTACGAGATCTCAAAGCTTTTGTAATAAAATAAAAGAAACAATAAACCCTCACTATTCGGTGGGGGTTTAACTAAATGGGAAAAAATATGATCACAAGTTTAAGTAATAACAGCGTAAGACGAGTGGTGCAGCTGTGCGAGAAGGCATCCTTAAGGCGAAAAGAAGAAAGATTTGTATGCGAGGGGATAAAGATGTTTATGGAAGCCCCTTCAAGTCTTGTGGAAAAGGTATATATATCGGAATCCTTGATTGAAAAGCTAAAAGGGGAATACGCCTTCGGAGAATATGACAAAGGCGTCATAAATGAAAAACTGAAAGAAGCCGGCTACGAAGAAGTATCCGACGCCGTAATGGATAAAATGGCGGATACCAAAACACCCCAGGGAATCCTGACAATCTTAAAAATGCCGGAACACTCCATAGAAGACATGGTATCGGGAAAAGCCTTTGTAGTGGTGTGTGAAAATGTCAAAGATCCCGGAAATCTGGGGACCATAATACGAACCGCTGAAGGCGCGGGAGTAACAGGCGTTGTATTATCCAAAGAGTGTGTGGACATATTTAACCCCAAAACAATCAGAGCAACAATGGGTTCTGTTTACAGAGTGAAATTCACATATGTGGAAGATATAGTGGAATCGGTAAACAGATTAAAGAAAGAGGGAGTAAAGTTTTATGCAACCCATTTAAAGGGAACCGCATTTTACGACGAGGTGGACTGGAGAGGAAAAACCGGATTTTTCGTGGGAAATGAGGCTAACGGCCTAACAGACAAACTGAGTAATACCGCAGATAATCTGATAAAAATCCCCATGGAAGGCAAGCTTGAATCCCTAAACGCAGCCGTGGCCTCAGCAGTAGTCATGTACGAAGCCCACAGACAGCGTTGTAAATCATATTGAGAAAAGAAGAGCCCGATGATATAATGAAACCGTTGTGTTGGGCTCTTAATATGGTTGTAGCATAAGGCAAACATATCGGGTTCGATAATGCCGCAAGAGACATTTGGGCTCATGGGAAGAGCCTGCATCGGAATAAATGAAAAGGAGAAATCAGACAGATATGAATATAGGATTTATAGGATTGGGAAATATGGCACAGGCCATGTTAGGCGGAATCATAAAAAAGGAACTTGTGGAACCTTGTGATATCTATGCATGGGATATATCAGAGGCAAGCAGAAAGAATGTGGGAGAGAAGCTGGGAATAAATATCCTTGACAGTAACGAGGAAGTAGCAGAGAAAGCAGATTTTCTTTTCCTTGCCGTAAAGCCCGGAGTAGTAGAGGGTGTAATAAAGGAGATAAGAGAACATGTAAGGCCTGAGACAGTAGTGGTCAGCATAGCAGCCGGAAAAAGCCTGTCATTTTTGTTAAACGCATTTTCAAAGCCGGAGGTAAAGGTAATCAGATGTATGCCCAACACACCTGCATTGGTGGGAATGGGATGCACAGCGGTAACTCCCAGTGAAACAGTAGAAGTAGGTGAGCTGGAAAAGACACTTACAATCCTTCGCTCTTTTGGAAAAGCAGAGGTGGTAGCGGAATATCTTATGGATGCGGTAGTAGGAGTAAGCGGAAGTTC